>CAJJYO010000244.1 GCA_905197385.1 uncultured Collinsella sp. | reverse complement strand
GCCAAGCGCGCACGTCGGAGCCCATCACGCTCACACTGCCGGTACCCGCATCGTACAGACGCGGGATAAGCGAGACGAGCGTGGACTTACCGCTGCCCGTACCGCCGATAATGCCGAGCGTCTTGCCCAGCGGAAGCTCCAGGGTCACATCGTTGACGGCGTTGGCAGCGCCGGTGCCAAAGGAGAAGCTCGCATGGCTCAAGCTCAGCGCAGGGGCCGGAACAGCGCCACCCGCCAGGTCGCTCAGCTCGGGCAGCGCAACCGGCTGGTTGCCCTCGTCAGCGATGCTCGGCACGCAATTGAGCACCTCGTTGATACGCGACGCGCTGGCGCTTGCCTTGGTAAAGACCACGACCAGGTTGGCGACGTACACGATGGAGGTCAGGGTCTGCGTCATGTAGTTCACAAACGCCATGACCTGGCCCTGCGTGAGCTCGCCCGCGTTGACCTGAATGCCGCCCACCCACAGGATGGCGCACACACCCAGGTTCATCACCAAAAACGTCACGGGGTTGAGAACCGACGAGAGCTTGCCCACCGCGATGGCGGTATTGGCCTGGTCATCGGCGGCTTGGGCAAAACGCTCGCGCTCGTGGTCCTCACGCACAAAGGCGCGAACCACGCGGGCGCCCGAAAGCCCCTCGCGGCAAATGAGCGCGATGCGGTCGAGCTTTGCCTGCAGCTGCTTGTAGTACGGAATGCAGCGCGCCATGACAAACCAAAACACCAGGCCAATGGCGGGCGTGCAAATCAAAAAGATCATGCCGAGCTTAAGGTCGATGGCAAGGGCCGCGCACATAGAGCCCACCGCCAAGAAGGGCCAGCGGATGAGCATGCGCACGCCCAGCGCCACGGCAAGCTGCACCTGGTTGACGTCGTTGGTGATGCGGGTGATAAGCGACGGCGTGCCAAAGCGGTCGAGTTCGGCATAGCTCAACTTGTTGATGTGCTGGTAGAGCGCACCGCGGATATCGGTGCCCATGCCCTGCGAGGTGAGCGCCGCCATCTTTTGGCAGACGAGCGTAAACGAGATGCCGATCACAGCCATGGCGCCAAGCAGCATACCGTAGTGGACGACGGCGTTGACATCGTGTGCGCCAATACCCTTATCGATCATCTGGGCAATCACCAGCGGCGTCAGCAGGTCAAAGATCACTTCGATCAGCTTACACGCAGGGCCAATCACCATATACCGGCGAAACTTACCACCAAAACGCCTGAGCAGCTCAATCATAAAAAGGCGCTCCCTATCATCATTCACACTCAATTCGAATCATGATAGTACGGTGAGCCCAAAAGACGAGTAAACAACTCGCCATTTCTAATGGGATTCGGTTTCCAAAGAAGCGGAGAGGCACGCGCACACCCAGCCAGTGTCGGGTCAACTAGCATAGTATATTTACATTAGTGCTACCAAGTTAGTCGCCGACCCTTGAAATGAGGTGCCGAGATGAACGACATTCTCGCAAGAAGAGCAAGACGAGCAACTGTGGGCATCGCCCTTTCCGCGGCACTTGTCGCGGGAATCGCCCCCGTAACGGCGATCGCTGCAGAAACCAGCGCCCCCACCGGTGCGGCCGTTTCGCAGACGAGCGCCGCCAACGGCAATTCGGGCGCCCCGCAGACAGAAGACGCGGCCGCCGCAAAAGAAAAAGCGTATGCAGCCATGCAGGAAGCGCTCAAAAACCTCGAGGCCGCAAAAAACGCCGCAAGTCCCGAGAAAATTGCGAGATTCAATGATGACATTACCCGTTTTCAAGAGTACCGCGAAAAGATGGCGGCGCAAGCCGCCGAAGGGAGGGAACTCCTTCCCACCATGCAAGCGGACATCGATGCTGCCCAAGCCAAATACGACGGGGCCATCAACCGGGTAAGCGAGCTCCAGGCAGAATTAGAGAAGAAACATGAGATGCTTAAGACACTCGAAGCACTCGGCTACGAGGAGTTTGTCGAAACTACTAAACAGCAAATAAAGCAGTTGCACAGTGAGATCATATCGGCAAAAACGCACGTAAACTATTGCGAAACGGAGCTCCGCGAGTTCCAGTACCGCCTCAGAAGAGAGGAAAGACGAGTTAATGACTGTGAACGTGCTGTAGAGAAATATAAAGCCGATATCGACCGGTTCACAGCCTGGCGAGATGCGCTCCTCGACAATTTGAAAAAAGCGCAAACGGCCTATGACGACGCCTGCAAGGCATACGAAGAGGCGAAAGCCGCGGCAGATAAGGCCACCTCGCCCGAGATAACGAAACCGACCGAGACGACGCCTCCCTCCGGCTCAACGCAACCCGCCGAGGCGACACCGCCCGTTGCCTCACCTGCAACCGGCAAAGACGCCCTACCAAGCTCCACCAAGCAGGCGAACTCGAGCAGCGGCAAGCAAGCAGATACGACCGCCGGCAAGCTCGCGAACACGGGCGACACAGCACCGAGCGCAATAGCACTCGCAGGAATCGCCGCCGCAGGACTCGGAATAACCGCCACAGCCACACGCC
>CAJJYO010000243.1 GCA_905197385.1 uncultured Collinsella sp. | reverse complement strand
CAGCCGGTCCGAGCCGGACTGCACGGGCAGGTGCAAAAACGGGGCGATACGCTGCGGGTAGCGCGCCATAACCTTAAGCAGGCGCTCGGAGATATCCATGGGCTCGACCGAGGAAATGCGCACATGCGGAATAGACGTGCGCTCCATGATGGCCACGAGCAGCTCATCGATTTCGACGTGCTCGTCGGTCGCGCTCTTGCCATCGTAGGCACCCAGGTTCACACCGGTCAGCACCACCTCGGGCACGCCGGCCTCCTGGGCCTCGCGAACTTGCTCGAGCACGGACTCGACGGGCACGGAGCGCTCGGGGCCGCGCGCCTTCCACACAATGCAATAGGTGCAGCGATGGTTGCAGCCATCCTGAATCTTCACGCCCAGGCGAGAGCGACCGAGCGCATCGACCACCTCGCCATCGCTGCAGGCGGGAACGCTATCGGACTCAACACCCAGCACCTCGCATACACGTTCGGCGACATCTATCTTGGACGGCTCGGCAATCACGCGATCCGAAAGCTCCGACAGCTCCTCGGGATGCAAATTGACCACGCATCCGGTCACGACCACATAGGGCTCGTTTGGATGGGCCAGCGCATGACGGACGGCCTTACGGGTCTTGGCCTCGGCCTCGCCCGTAACGGCACAAGTGTTAATGACGATCAGATCGGCATCCTGGGGCTCCACAATAGCAAAGCCCAAGCGCATAAGATCGGCAGTGATACGGTCAGACTCAACCCGGTTGACACGGCAGCCGAGGTTGACGACGGAAATATGGGGTGCGAGCACGCGGGCTCCTTAATCGAGGATATCGTCGAGGGCACTCTTGATACGGTCGGTCACCGACTTCTTACCGGAAGCGACGTCATCGCCCATCTCATCGGCAAAAGCACGGAGCAGCTCGCGCTGCTTATTGGAAAGATTGGTGGGAACGACCACGCGCAGTTGCACGATCAGGCGGCCACGCGAACCGCCACCGCCAATGCGCGGCATTCCGTAATTATTGACGCTCACGGTGTCGCCGTACTGGGCGCCGGCGGGAACCGTCACCTTAACGACCTCGTCGGGCATAATGCCCTCGACCTCGATCTCGCAGCCGAGCGCAGCCTGCGCAATCGAGATATCGCTCACCAGGTACAGGTCGTCACCGTTGCGCTTAAAGCGTTCATGGTCGGCAACGCGCACGTTGACAATCAGGTCGCCCGAGGGCTCGCCGCGAAGGCCGGCCTCGCCAAAGCCGCTCACGCGCAGCTGGCGACCGGTCGAAACGCCGGCGGGAATATCGATGTCGATCTTTTCATGCGAAGGCGTGCGGCCCTGACCGTCGCAGGTCTCGCAGGGATGGTCGATGACCGTGCCCTCGCCATGGCAGTCGGGGCAAGGCGAAGAGGACTGAACCTGGCCCAAAAACGATCGCTGAACCGTCGTGACATAGCCCGTGCCGTGGCAGCGGCCGCACTGCTTTTCCTGTGCGCCCTCTGCCCTACCGGTGCCGTTGCAGTCCTCGCAAGGAGCAAGGCGGTCATAGCTGATCGTCTTTTTGCAGCCGAGCGCCGCCTCCTCGAGCGTCACCGAAAGCGAGATGGCCATATCACGTCCGCGACGACGCTCACGACGGCTGCGGGCGCCACCGCCGGCACCGCCGCCAAAGAACGACGAGAACAAGTCGTCCATGCCCATGCCACCAAAGATATCGTTGATATCGACGTAGCCCGAACCACCAGGGCCGTCGGCAGTGCCGTAACGGTCGTAGTTAGCACGCTTCTGCTCATCGGAAAGAACGGAATAGGCCTCGTTGAGCTCCTTGAACTTGGCCTCGGCCTCGGGGTCGTCCGAAACATCCGGATGTACGGTACGGGCCTTCTTTAGAAACGCACGCTTAATCGTCCGCGCGTCGGCATCCCTGTCGACGCCAAGCACCTCGTAGTAATCCCTATTTTCCGACACAACCGAATCCTTCCGACTTTCATTATTGTCACAGTGCGTCCTATACCCAAGCAGGGCCGACCGCAAACAGAGGGTTTGATGTTATTGCATTTGGTACGGCGAAAGCATGGCCCGTTGCGAGCAGCTCGCGAACCAAACCGACACGAGCGCGAACATGAAGCCATTGGCAAAACCGTTGGCAAACTGCATCGCGCCGCGCTTCCACCACAGCAGGCTGCGGTGCAGCACGCCGTCCGAGAGCACCATGAACAGGCCCATGGCAAACGGAATAAAGCACATCACGGCAAAGGCCGAGAACACGCCCGAGATGGCCGATAGCACCAAAAACGGCGCCACGATGCCCATCAGGTAAAAACCGGTACGGGCCTTGCCTTCCAGGCGCTCGGCCTCAACATGGGCGCGACCGACCAGATCACCGCCAGAGGCGCCGTTGGTGCCGGCGTGACCCATGCCGCCAATACGGACCTCGTCGCCATCGTGCGTGCCGGCGGGAAACTCAATCGTCCGCTCGGAGGTCACACGGGTCCGCCCGCTGCCGCCGCAATCGGGACAGGGGTCGG
>CAJJYO010000242.1 GCA_905197385.1 uncultured Collinsella sp. | reverse complement strand
GACGTTGCCGAGCGACTTGGACATCTTGCGGCCCTGGCCGTCGAGCGTGAAGCCCTGCGAGACGACCGCCTTGTAGGGAGCATGGCCGTTGGCGCCCACCGAGGTGAGCAGCGAGCTCTGGAACCAACCGCGATGCTGGTCGGAGCCCTCGAGGTACACGTCCGCCGGGTACTCAAGCTCAGGGCGATACTCGCAGACGGCCTTCCAGGACACGCCGGAGTCCCACCACACGTCAAGGATGTCCTTATCGGCCTTGAGGTGATGGCCGCCGCACTTGGGGCAAACGCAAGCCTCACCCAGGTAGCTCTCGGGAGCGTCGGTGAACCAGGCGTCGGAACCCTTCTCGTGGAAGAGCTTGATGACGGCGTCGAGCGTGGCGTCGTTCATGACCTTCTCACCGCAGTCGGCGCAAGTGTAGCTGGGGATAGGCACGCCCCAGTTGCGCTGACGGCTGATGCACCAGTCGGGACGCTGCTCGACCATGGCGCCGATGCGGTTGGCCGCGTGGGCCGGATACCACTTAACGTTCTCGCGGACCTCTTTGCCAGCCTGCTCGCGCAAGCCGGTCTTGTCCATCGAGACAAACCACTGGTCGGTAGCACGGAAGCGCACCGGGTGCTTACCGCGCCAGCAGTGCGGATAGCTGTGCGTGATCTTCTTCTCGAGGACCAGGGTGCCGCGCTCGCGCAGGAACTCGATGATATGCGGGTTGGCCTCGTAGGTATCCATGCCGCTGAAGGGGCCACCGGTGCCAAACTCCTCACCGGTGTAGAACTTGCCGTCGTCATCGACCGGCATGCAGATGTCGGTGATGCCCTCCTTGAGGCAGGCAAAGTAGTCGTCGACGCCGTGGCCGGGCGAGTTGTGGACGATACCGGTACCGTCATCGACACCGACGTAATCGGCCAGCAGCGCCACGCCCTCGACACCGTCAAAGATCGGCTGCTTGTAATGGATGTGGTGGAAGGTCTCGGCGGGAACCACGTAGGGCTTGCCGTCGATTATGACCGGGGTGTACTCCCAGCCAAACTCCTCGCAGCACTTGGGAGCCAGGTCCACGAGCATGACCTCGGCGCGGCCGTCGTGCTCAACGGCAACGTAGGCGGCGCCGGGCTTGAGGGAAACTGCCTGGTCGGAGGGGATGGTCCACGGCGTGGTCGTCCAGATGATGAAGTCAACCGGGCCGTCGAAGTTCTCGAGGCCGGCGGGCTTGGAGGTCATCTCGAAGCGCACGAAAATGGACGGGCTCGTCTCGTCGGAGTACTCAATCTCGGCCTCGGCGAGTGCGGTGTGGCAGTGCTTGCACCAGTGGACGGGCTTATGACCGCGATAGATCATGCCCTTGTCGAACATGGCCTTGAAGACCTCGATGTCGGCGGCGTCATGCTGGTGATAGAGCGTCAGATACGGGTTGTCCCAGTCGCCAAGCACGCCCAGGCGACGGAAGCCAGCCTTCTGGAGCTCGATGTTCTCGACAGCGAACTTGTTGCAAAGCTCGCGGATCTTAGCCGTGGAGGTCTGGTTGAACTTCTCGGTGCCGAGCTTCTCCTCGACCTTATGCTCGATCGGCTGACCGTGGCAGTCCCAACCGGGGACATAGGGAACTTCGCAGCCCTGCATCATCCAGTAACGGTTGATCATGTCCTTGGAGATCTTGTTCATGGCGTGGCCGATGTGGATCGGGCCGTTGGCGTACGGAGGGCCGTCGTGCAGCACGAACTTCTTGTGACCCTCGTTCTTCTTTAGAACTTGCTCGTAGACCTTGTTGTCCTGCCAGTCCTTGAGTCGCTTGGGCTCGGACTTGGAAAGACCGGCACGCATGGGAAATCCGGTTTTGGGCAGATTCATCGTCTGCTTGTACTCGTTTGCCACGGTACCCCTTTCTTGTCATGGGCGCGCACGCCCTCTGGGCACCAAAAAAGCGCCCGTCCCTACAAGCTGGGACGAAGCGCCACAAAACGGACAGTCTGTCCGTAAAAGCTCTTCGCTTAACCACCCAGCTTAGATGCCCTCGCTCGCGTCGCCGCGCGCTCGCATCCGTTACTCGGCTGGTCTGTATCGACGACCATCTCGGCGATGTCTACTAAGACGAACCTGCGCGGCACGTCCGTTGGGACCGCAGCTCCGGGGTGATTTTCATCGGTCGCATGCACGGGTTCTCAGCGCTCCCCGCTCTCTGTAGCATGCGGACGGCCGACTACTCGTCCCCATCAACGCTTATGCGGAGTATGCTAGCACGTTCAGCGCCGGCGAAAAACCCTCAACACTGGTTTTATACGTTCGAAATTTCTCGCGGCTGTGGAACTTCTCTTGGAGCAAAATACCTGAAAGCACTTTATCGAACGAAAGAAGGTTGCTATGCGCACGATTGGAATGAGCGACTACACCGTTGGCGAGGATTGCTTTGACGAGCTGCCCGGCGCACTGGCCGAGTACGGCGCGAAGAAGGTCGCGATCATCGGTGGCAAGCGGGCACTGGCCGCAGCACTTCCCGGTATCGAAGCTGCGCTGGCGGGTACCGACGTCGAAATTCT
>CAJJYO010000241.1 GCA_905197385.1 uncultured Collinsella sp. | reverse complement strand
CTCCCCTCCAAGATGGAGGTGATGCAATGGTCCATGTCCTTGGCGGCGTTATACGAGGGAATACCGAATGTTATGACTTTATGCATGGCAGGCGATAATCTCATCCGAAAGATCGAGGGCGGAATTGGTCACGGCGTCCATATCGTAGTAACGATACTCGGCCAGACGACCCACCGGGTGGAAGTTCGTCAGGTTCTGGACGCGCTCAAGATATCGCTCGTAGAGCTCACGGTTCTCGGGCTCCAAGATAGCGTAGTACGGCGTCTCACCCGAGCCGGGCGTATAGGCTTTGGAGTACTCCTTCATGATGGTGGTCTTGCCG
Organism: uncultured Collinsella sp.; assembly: GCA_905197385.1. Classification (GTDB taxonomy): domain Bacteria; phylum Actinomycetota; class Coriobacteriia; order Coriobacteriales; family Coriobacteriaceae; genus Collinsella. The sequence goes on along the minus strand of CAJJYO010000241.1, from coordinate 2,226 downwards.
GGCAAAACCTGACCGGTCATGTTCTTGAACTCGGTGATGCGCGTGTAGTCCTCGCTCGTGGTGTAGTTGACGGTGCCCACGGGCTGGAACTGATCCATATCGAGCGTCTCGAACTTCATATCGAGCGTGCGGTACGGCAGCGCGCCCAGGTCGAGGTTGAACAGCTCGTCGAGCGGACCGGTGTAGACGATCTCGCCGCCATAGACCTTGCCGTCGATCTTGACGGTGGTCTCGTCGATCTCGAAGAGGTCGCGGGCGTCCACGTCGCAGAACACATCAATCAGATCGTGATCGAGCATATGCTCGAACAGCGCGGTATAGCCGTCCTGCGGCATGCCCTGGAAAGGAGCCTGCGGGAAGTAGCGATCGTCATCGCCCACAAAGACGGGGACGCGGCCGGTGATCGAGGGGTCGATCTGGTCGGGCGTCTGGCCCCACTGCTTCATGGTGTAATGCAAAAAGACGTTCTCATAGACATAATCGGCGACCTCGGCAAGATCCGGGTCGTTCTTCTTGCGCAGCTCCATAATGGGCACCTTGACGTCCTTGCCAAAGGTCTCCACGAGCTTTTGGTACAGTTCCTCGCCGCGCTCATCGCCAAAGGCAAGCTTAAGGCTCGCATGGTTAAAGGGCACGGGCATTAGGGTACCGTTGATGTTGGCGAGCACCTTGTGCTGGTAGTCCGTCCACTTGGTAAAGCGCGACAGGAAATTGTGGACGCGCTCGTTAAAGGTATGGTAGATGTGCGGACCATACTCGTGGACCAGGATTCCCGCCTCGTCAGTGCAGTCGAAGGCATTGCCCGCAATGTGGCTACGGCGCTCCAAAACGGCAACACGATAGCCGATGGTTTCGGCAAGACGGCGGGCGCAAACGGCACCGGCATAACCGGCGCCGACAACGATCATGTCGTACGCACCGGCATTAAAGCCTTCAGGCAGGCCTGAGGTAATCTGCATCGATACTCCTTGTCAAAAGCCACGTGCTCGTTAGCTGGGCTTTTCTCGAACATTCTTCGAGACATATTTATCAGAGCGATTATAGCGCTAATGCGTCCTATAATGAGCTTGCCACACAAGGAAAGCTCAAGCACCGCGGCGTACATTATTGAAAGGTAAACCCGCTAGCAGCGGGTTTATTCGTGAACAGCCGGGCGCCTGGAGCTTAGCGAAACGCTTGTAAGGAGTAACATGAGCGATTTCCTTAACCGTATGAAGTCTGCCGCCAAGGCCGACCTTAAGACGATCGTCCTGCCCGAGGGCGAGGATCCGCGCACCATCGTCGCAGCCACCAAGATCATCGAGGAGGGCCTGGCAAAGCTCGTCATCCTGGGCAACCCCGACGAGATCGACGTTCCCGGCGCTACCGTCATCGACCCGCGCAATGCCGAGAAGCACGAGGAGTACGCGCAGAAGTTTGCCGAGCTCCGCGCCAAGAAGGGTGTCACCATCGAGCAGGCTCGCGCCCAGGTGATGGACGCCACCTACTTTGGCACCATGATGGTCAAGATGGGCGATGCCGACGGCCTGGTCTCCGGCGCCTGCCACTCCACCGCCGACACCCTGCGCCCTGCGCTGCAGATCCTCAAGACTGCCCCGGGCACCAAACTGGTCTCGGCCTTCTTCGTGATGTGCACCGACACCCCGCAGTTCGGCACCGACGGCACGCTGATCTTCGCCGACTGCGGCCTCAACATCAACCCGTCCTCCGACGAGCTCTCCGAGATCGCCATCGCCTCGGCCCACTCCTGGTCCACCTTCATGGGCAATGTTGAGCCGCACGTGGCCATGCTCTCCTACTCCACCATGGGCTCCGCCGGTGGCGAGGTCGCCAAGAAGGTCCAGGAGGCCGTGAAGTTCTGCAAGGAGAAGGCTCCCGAGCTCGCCATCGACGGCGACCTGCAGCTCGATGCCGCTATCGTCCCCACCGTCGCCCAGCTCAAGGCTCCCGGCTCCTCCGTTGCCGGCAAGGCCAACGTGCTCGTGTTCCCCGACCTCGAGGCCGGCAACATCGGCTACAAGCTGGTCCAGCGCTTCGCCGGCGCCGACGCCTACGGCCCCATCCTGCAGGGCATCGCCAAGCCGGTCAACGATCTGTCGCGCGGCTGCTCTGCCGACGACATCGTGGGTGTCGTGGCCATCACCGCCGTCCAGGCTCAGATGGCTGAGTAGCGTACGCACTCGCCCGAAGGCCGTACGGGTTAACCCCTGAAAACGTCCTCGACCA
>CAJJYO010000240.1 GCA_905197385.1 uncultured Collinsella sp. | reverse complement strand
GATTACCTTCCCTCAACGCGACCCTGCGGAGCCGTGAGCGGGGAGGGAAGGTAATCCCGCCCTCCCGGCCCAGCTCATGCCAGCGCCAAGCGCTAGTAGTTCACCACCTGCTCCTCAAAGTACGCCTTGGGGTGGTTACACACCGGGCACACCTCGGGCGCCTCAGCACCAACGTGCAGGTGCCCGCAGTTCAGGCACTTCCACACCTTTACGCCCTCACGCTCAAACACCTCGCCCGACTCGATGCGCTCGACGAGTTTGTTGTAGCGCTCCTCGTGGGCCTTCTCGACGGCGGCGACGCCACGGAACTTCTCGGCGATCTCGGCAAAGCCCTCCTCCTCGGCGGTCTTGGCGAACTCGTCGTACATCGTGGTCCACTCGTAGTTCTCGCCCGCGGCGGCGTCGCGCAGGTTGTCCAGAGTGCCCGGAACGGCGCCGTCGTGCAGATACTTAAACCACAGCTTGGCGTGCTCGGACTCGTTGCCCGCCGTCTCGGCAAAGATATTCGAGATCTGAACGTAGCCATCCTTCTTGGCCTTAGATGCGTAGTAGCGATACTTGGTGTGTGCCTGGGACTCACCGGCAAAAGCGGTCTCGAGGTTCTTCTTGGTTTGGGAATTCTCAAAATCCATAGGTGTACTTCCCTTCAACACGTGCCGCCCATAGGCTTTGAGCGACCTTGTCTTTAGGATGCCCTCAAGCCGCGAATTTAAACCTTACAATCCCGTTCTTCAGATTTGAGCGGGCTACACACTCAACCAACGATCGTCCTCGGCTCGGCAAAAGCCCTCGCGCTCCAGGTCAGCTAGAATGCCCGCGATCAAGTCGCACTCGACCGGCCCGCGACCGGCTGCCGCTTCCATCTCGTTAACGCCCACCACGGCATCAGCAAGCGTAATCCCCGCCGGCTGCCCATCGCGCGCTGCCAACAACATACGCACGATATGCGCGCGCTTTTGGCGGCGCGAGCCCTCAAACTTGGACTGACGACTATAGCCCGCCGACCGCCTGGACGGATTGGGCAGCGTCTTTTTAAGATACGCGCCGTAATCCAGCAATGCGTAATACCACGCGCGCGGCGTGTCAGCATCGTCTTGAGGCGCGGCAAAGGGCGCGATCTCGTCCGCCGCCGCACCGGGGGCCGCCGGACAGGCAGCTTGGATCAGCGGCACCAGTTCGCGATCGGGAACGGCCGGCACATCGGGAAAGAAATGATGCAAAAAGACCGTGCGCACATTGGTCTCCAAATACACGCCCGGAAGATCAAACGCAAACGAACGGATGCCCTGCGCCGTTGCCGGGCCAATGCCGGGCAGAGCGACCAAGTCACGCGTCTCGCGCGGAAACTCCCCATCCCAGTCCTCTACAACGCACTGTGCAGCCCTGTGAAGCGCCAAGGCGCGGCGATTATAGCCCATCCCCTGCCACGCATCCAAGACATCGGAAGGGACAGCCTGAGCGAGCGCCTGAACAGTCGGAAAGCGATCGAGCCACGCCGGCATACGCGTCTCCACGCGCGGCACCTGTGTTTGCTGCAACATAACCTCAGAAAGCCAAATGATGTACGGATCGCGTGTACGGCGCCACGGAAGGTCGCGATAACGCAGGACCCCTTCCGAACGAATCATCGAACGAAAGGGGTCCTGAATCATGGCTATGCTCCTTATGCGGCGCTATTCCTCCCGGTAAGCGCACGCGCAGGTGGCGTACTCGGGAAACGCTTCGCGGTCGGCGAACTTGGGATCGACGGCTGGGAACTGGCGGTGAGCGACGATGTCGCCGAGCGAAACGGAATCGAGGTAGTCGCGCATCAACGCCTGGGCTCCGGCCCACAGGGGATGATAGCAGCACGCGCCCATGCGCGCACAGTCACCATCGGGCGCGGTGCAATCGTTCATAACCATAGGACCCTGAACGGCCTCGACGACCTGGCGGATAGTGACGTCGTCCGGACTGACCTTGAGACGCATGCCACCGTGGACGCCACGCAGGCTCTCCACAATACCGGCCTGGACCAAACCGTGCTGAATCGAGCGGGCAAACGAATACGGAACATTGACCTCTTCGGCAGCGGTGCGAACAGAAAGTAAGCACTCCGGATCCTCGGCAAGCATCGCCAGCATACGAAGGGCGTAATCAGTCTTCCTCGATATGTCCATTTTTCCCCTTTCAAGGAATACGAACAGCTCGAACGAGCTCCGGGGCCGAGCTTGTGTCGAGACGCTAAATGACCGCCAGGACATCCAAATGGTAAATCGGATATCCACTGAGTGCCGCGCTTGGAGCGAAATGCATCAGATGCGGCGCACAGTGCAATTTAGTATAACCTAACCCCCTGTCTCGTAGAACAGGTGTTGCGCAACAAAGCTGTTGTTCAGACAGATATACTTATTAGATTTTACTTGCGTTCCCGAAGGCGCGGGGATTCTGGGCGAAGATGCACCAGGGCGATCGTTCTATCGAAACAAAGTGCATCAAACGCAAAAAGCCACGTCCGAAGACGTGGCTTTAATTGCGTTGGCGGGAAGTACGGGGCTCGAACCCGCGACC
>CAJJYO010000239.1 GCA_905197385.1 uncultured Collinsella sp. | reverse complement strand
TTGGTAGGTTTTATCTGGGCAAACGCCGGCGCCCCGCAACCGGAATCGAGCCGGTTGCGGGGCGCTTTTTGCTAAAGGGACAAAACCGCAGGAAAACCAGCCAAAATAAACCTGTCCCTAAATGGAAGGTTTTACTGAAGGGTGGCGTCGATGGCCTTGACCAGGGCGCTGCGCATGCCGGCATCCTCGAGCGCGATGACGCCCTTGATGGTGGCGCCGCCGGGCGAGCATACGGCATCCTTCATCGCCGCAGGATGCTGGCCAGTTGCAAGCTGCAGCTTTGCCGTACCCAGCACCATCTGGCTCACAATGCGATAGGCATCGGCACGCGGGATACCGTGCTTGACCGCCGCATCGCCCAGGGCCTCGATTGCCATAGCGACAAATGCCGGAGCGCAACCACCCACCGTGCCGCCCACAAACAGCAGGCTCGTATCGAGCTCGACCACCGCACCGAGCTTGCCAAGCAGATCAAGCACCACTGCGCTCTGCTCATCACTAAGCGTGGAAGCCTTCTCGCAAGCGATGACGCCCTCGTCCACCGAAACCGGTGTGTTGGGCACCGTCGAGATATGCGCAACGCCCGGCAGGACCTGCTCCCACTTGGCACTGTCCCAGGTCCAGGCAACCGACAGAACGACCTTTTTGGCAAGAGCATCCTTGAGCGGGGCGAATACCTTCTCGATCATGTACGGTTTGACCGCAGCGACCACGATATCGGATGCGGCGACGACCTCGGCGGCATCGTGGCAGGCGACCATGCCGCGCGCCTCGCAGCGCTCAACCAGTGCGTCGTAGCGACCCGCACAGGCGCACATGTCGCTCGCAGCTACACCGGCAGCGATCCAGCCATCGGCCATAGCGCTCGCCATATTGCCAAAACCGACAAATCCAATCTTCATATCGCATAGTCCTTTCAGACACATTCCTCAAAACGAAAGGTATTGTCCCACGCCATTGTTTCGTATTGCCGACCTATTTGTGATACGGCTCGCCACGGCTGATCTTGCAGGCACGGTAAATCTGCTCTAGCAGCACCACACGCGCCAGGTTATGCGGCAAGGTAATGTGTCCAAAGCTGAGCATCTCGTCGGCGCGGGCGCGCACCTCATCACTCACGCCGTCCGAACCGCCGATTACAAAGGCAATGTCGCTGCTGCCTCGCAGCATAAGATCGTCGAGCCGCGCCGAGAGCTCCTCACTCGAACGCTCCTTGCCCTCGATAGCCAGCAGGATCACATGCGCCCGAGACGGCAATGCAGCAAGAATTGCCGCCCCCTCCTTGTCGCGCGCGGCATCCACGCCGCCCGCCTTAGCCGGGTTGATATCGGCCACCTCGCGGATATCAACCTTGGCATAGGCACCTAGGCGCTTGGTGTACTCAGCGCACGCGTCCTTCCAAAAGCGCTCCTTGAGCTTACCGACGCAAACGACGGTGTATTTCACGCGCGTCTACTCCTTCGAATCGTTTTGAACTTTGCTGGCGGTCAGCATCTGCTCGAACATCGAGGCCGACTGCGAAAAGTCGCTCGGCAGCACGACCGTCGAGGTTTTACCCGTGCGAGCGAACTCCGTCATCATCTCGGACCACTGCGTAAACATGAACAGTTGGTTGGCCTCGTCATTGCCGACACCCGTCTCTTGGATGATCTCGAGCGAATCTTTGATACCCAGCGCGATGGCCTTGCGCTGGTTGGCGATGCCCTCGCCCGCCTTTTCCATTGCCTCGGCCTCGGCGGTCGCCTCGGTGACGCGCTTGATGCGGTCGGCCTCAGCGAGCTCCTGTGCCGCAGCGCGCTTGCGCTGGGCAGCGTTGATGTCGTTCATGGAGTTCTCGACCTCGGTCGGCAGCGCGATTTTGGTGATGAGTGTCGACACGAGGGTGAAGCCGTAGGCAGCCATCTGCTCGGACACGGTGGCATTAACGTCCTTGGCGATGTCATCCTTCTTGGCAAAGACCTCATCGAGTGTGTAGACGGGAATCGAAGAGCGCAGAGCGTCGGTGATGAAGTCACGCATCTGGTCGACGGGCTCCTGCAGCATATAGTAGCTCTTGTAGATGCCCGAATCTGCCGGGCCGGCGCCCATGTCATAGCTCACGTGGTACTGAGCAGAGACCTCAAGGCCGATGGTCACGTTGTCCTGGGTCTTAACGTCGATGCCAAAACCGTTTTTCATGGTGCGCAGACTCACCGTGGCGGCCTTGCGGTCGATCACGGGCACCTTCATGTGGAAGCCCGCGTTGACGATGCGGTTAAACTTGCCCAGACGCTCAATGATCACGGCATGCTGTTGTTCAACGACATAGCAGGCGTTAGGAAGCAGCAGCAACAGGATGATGATGGGAATCAAAAGGCTGGTAAGGGCGGCGATGATACCGGACAACAGCATGGTCTCTCCTCTGATAGGCACACGTTGGCACTAGGATACCCGCACGGAGCAGCAACATGACATCAACAAGAGGCCCATAACAAAAAAGCTCCCATTGCTGGGAGCTCTTTCATTTAATGGTGCGGGCGAAAGGACGTCCGCGTATCCGCTTCGCGGATCCGCACCGGCTTCGCCCG
>CAJJYO010000238.1 GCA_905197385.1 uncultured Collinsella sp. | reverse complement strand
CGAGCGGCGCCTCCATAAGCTCGGCCTGAGAAACCACGTCGAGCGAGCGTCCATGTGCGAGCAACATATCGACGGTACAGAACAGCTCGCAGCGCGCCGCCAGGCGCCCACCGGGCTTGCGGGCGCCCTTTGCCACGGCACGAACCTGCCGACCTCGCTCATCAAGCATCGTCAAGATCAGATCGGTCTCCTTGAGCTTGGTCTTATCGAGGACGAGTACCTTTGTGCGATATGTCCGTGAGCCTGCCATGAGCGCTGCGCGCCCTTAGTCCTCGGCGCTATACCCAAAGCGGCGAATCTGGGCCTCGTCGTCACGCCAGCCGGCCTTGACCTTCACGTCCAGCTCCAAAAAGACCTGCGTGCCAAAGATGCGCTCAAGATCGCGACGGGCATCGATACCGATATGCTTGATCATCTCGCCGCCCTTGCCGATGATGATGCCCTTTTGGCCCTCGCGCTCGACGTAAATGGTGGCGTGCACGCGCAGTACCTTCTTGGTCTGCTCGAGCGCATCGCAGATCACGCCAACGGAGTGCGGGATCTCATCACGGGTGCGGCGCAAGACCTTCTCGCGCACAAACTCGGCAACGAGCGTCTCATCGGAAGCGTCGGTACCCATGTCCTCGGGGAACCAACGCGGACCCTCGGGCAAAAAGTGCGCAACGGTCTCGATGAAGGCATCGACGTTGAAGTTCTTGACCGACGACGTAACGATCTCGTCGTCATACTCCATGAGCTCGTGGGCGGCCTTGAGCTGTTCCATAACCTGGGCGGGATCGGCCTCATCGGCCTTGGTGAGCACCAGGACCTTCTTGCAACGGGCGCATCTGACGCGCTCGGCAACCCAAGCGTCTCCCCTGCCAATCGGCTTGGTGGCATCAATCAAAAACGCGACGACATCGACATCGTTCAGCTCGAACAACGCGCTCTTGTTGAGCTCGGATCCCAGACCGTCCTTGGGCTTATGAATACCCGGGGTATCGACAAAGACCAGCTGGTAGCCGGGACGGTTGACGACGGCGCGCATGCGGCGGCGGGTCGTCTGGGCCACCGGTGAGGTGATGGCGACCTTCTTGCCATAGCAGGCATTAAGCAGCGTGGACTTGCCGGCGTTGGGGCGTCCGACCAGGGCCACGAAGCCGCTGCGAAAACCAGGCTCAACGTCGCCAAAGCCCGCGAGGTTGTCGTCCTCGTCGCACAGGGCGTCGAGCTCCTCATCGCTCATGCCCTCAAACGGATCGAACTCCTCGACATCCTCGAGCCCCTCGGTATCCACCGCGTCCAAAGTCTCGTCGTCCAGGATCTCATCGGTAGGCTGCATATTGTCGGACATGGGAATCCCTTTCTAAATAAAGCCGAGCGCGTGGGCAAATACCAGCACGCCCACAATCGCGGCGGTGATGGAAAGAATGTATACAGAGGCGGCGGCGATGTCCTTCGCACGCTTGGCCAGCGGATGGAGCTCCTGGGTCGCCAGGTCGACGATAGCCTCCATAGCGGTGTTGCACAGCTCGCCGTGAATCACCAGGCCGCAACAGATGATAATCGTGGCCCACTCGGCAATGTCGAGGCCCACGATACAGCCAGCAATGACGGTGCACACGCCCGCCACGAGCATGACCTTAATGTTGCGCTCGGTCTTGACGGCGGTGACGAAGCCCTCCATGGCGTAGGAAAACGACTTTAAGAAGGACGGATGGTCCTTGTTCGATCCGGGAATCATAGACGGCTCCTAGTCGTGGGCGTGGTTGGTGATGGGGCCGACGTGGACTAGCTTGGGGTCCTCGCCGCGCTCGAGCGCCAGATCGCGCAGGATGGCGTCCTCGCGGGCCTCCATGACCTCGGCCTCGTCGTCCTCGATATGGTCATAGCCCAGCAGGTGCAGCATGCCGTGTACGAGCATCAGACGACACTCGTCAGCGGGGCTATTGCCAAAACCGGGGGCCTGACGGGCAATAACCTGCGGGGCCAAGATGATATCGCCGAGCTCGAGCGTCTCGTCGGCGGGAATATCCTCGTCAAAGGCCGAGTCGCATTCAAACGAGAGCACATCGGTGGTGCGGTCGATACCGCGCCACTCGTGGTTGAGCTCGTGCATCTCGTCCTCGTCGACATACGAAAGGGAAATCTCGACTTCACGCTCAACGCCCTCGGCGGCAAGCACAACCTCGCAGATGTGCTCCACCTCCTGCGCGTCGAGCAGCGTATCGAGCTCGGCATCGTTGCTGATCAATACACTCAACGGGACTCCTTTCGGTCACGTACGCGCTTCTCGCGCACATCATCATAAGTATCGTATGCCTCGACTATACGTCCCACCAAGGCATGGCGCACCACGTCGGCACGCTCGAGGTGCGAAAATGCGACATCATCGACACGGCCCAAAATCTGCTCAACGTCAGCAAGACCGCCGCGACGACCAACCAGGTCGCGCTGACTCAGGTCGCCGGTAATCACAAACTTGGAGTTGAAGCCCAGGCGCGTCAGGAACATCTTCATCTGCTCGGGCGTGGTATTTTGTGCCTCGTCGAGCACCACGAAGGCATCACTCAGCGTGCGGCCGCGCATGTAGGCA
>CAJJYO010000237.1 GCA_905197385.1 uncultured Collinsella sp. | reverse complement strand
CGATTGGTCGTTGCGTCAGGACGATCGCGTAACGCTGCATGAGCGCACAAACGTGACGCAGCTGCCTGAGCTTGGCTATGCCGGCGCTCTCGACCTGGCTGTGTGCGATGTCTCGTTTACCAGCATCGCGAACATTATCGATGCGGTGCTGGCGTGCCTGGCGCCTACGGGTGCATTCTGCACGCTCGTAAAGCCGCAGTTTGAGGCTCCGGCGGCGCTGGTGGGCGAGGGCGGTATTGTGACCGATCCCGCCGTGCGCCGCGATACACTTGTTGCGGCAGTTGAACTCTTTGCTGCCAAGGGGCTGTTCCCGGTCGATGTGTGCGTGTCGCCCATTCATGGTGCCAAGGGCAACGTTGAGTTTTTCCTGTACGGCACGAGGTTTGTCCCCGGCGAACGCACCGACGATGAGCTGCAATCCCAGGTATCGGTTTTGAGCGAGAAATCTGCAACGCTATGAAGGTCTTTCTGGTTCCCAATTACTACAAACAAGAGGCGGTCGAGAGCGGCCTGATGCTTGAGCTTTGGCTGACGCGCCAGGGCTATGAGGTCGCATGGGCTGCCGACCAGCGATCGAAGATTCAGAGCACGCCTGATATTGACGGCTCCGATCTGGTCATTACGCTCGGCGGCGACGGTACGTTGCTGCGCGCTGCCCGCATCCTCAACCATCGCGAGATTCCTATCCTCGGTCTTTCCTATGGTCACCTGGGCTTTTTAACTGCTGCGAGCCCCGAGGAGCGCGACATTCTGCAGGTCGTGAGCGACGCCCTGTCCGGTGAGCTGCACGTGAGCCGTCGCGCCACCATCGCCGCGGATATCGTATCCGTGCGCGAAGACGGTACGAAGGATGTCGTGCGCACCTTCGCTCTCAACGACATGGCGCTTACCCGCGGTCCGCTGTCCGATATGGTCGAGTTCGACATCACGGTGTCGGGCCACCATATCGACCGACTGCGTGGCGACGGCGTGGTCGTGTCCACGGCGACTGGTTCTACGGGGTACGCGCTCAGTGCCGGTGGCCCCATCGTGAGCCCCGACTATACGGGTATGGTCTGCGTACCTATTGCGCCGCACACCATTCAGGCCCGTGCCTTCTTGACTTCGCCGAGTGATGTCGTCGAAATCTTTATGTCTGATGACCGTCCGAGCGTTCCGGCGATCGCTATCGATGGACAATTTATTACTTGCGATGGCACCGTTGAGAGCGTGGCGGTGCGTCGCGGGCCCGGTGATGTGCTGCTGCTGGATTACGGCCCCGAGAGCTTCTATAACTCGGTGAGCCGCGTATTCTACGGAGTCCGTCATGATCGATGAGCTGCAGGTTTCTAACATTGCGCTCATTCGCGAGGCGACGCTGCTGCCGAGTGCCGGCCTGACTGTCCTGACCGGCGAGACCGGTGCCGGCAAGACCGCGCTGCTCTCGGCCCTCAAGCTTATTTTGGGTGAGCGCGCGGATTCGTCTATGGTGCGCGAGGGCGAGGCGCTGGCGAGCGTCGAGGCGCGCCTGTTTGACGGCCCGCACGACACGGAGGGCTTCATCGTGCAGCGCAGTCTTTCTGCCGAGGGCCGCAGCCGCGTGAAGATTGACGGACGCATCGCCAGTGTGCGCGAGCTTTCGGAGCGCGTTGGCGTAATGATGGATCTGTGCGGCCAACACGAGCACCAGCGCTTGCTCGATCCGGCGCATCATGTTGCGATGGTCGATGTCTGGGCAGGGCGCCCTGCACTCGAGGCGCTCGAGCACTACCGCGCCTGCTTTAAGGCTTCGCGCGCTGCCGCTAAGGAGGTTCGACGTGTCGAAGAGACCTCGCGTGCGCAGGGGAGCCGCGTCGAGGAAGCGCGCTTTGCGCTCGAGCGCATCGGCGAGGTCGACCCCAAACCGGGCGAGTATGAGGAACTCGAGGAACTGCTGCCGCGCTCCGAACATGCCGAGGTGCTGGTTGCCACAGCTAATGATGCCCATGCATCGCTTGCCTCTGAAGGGGGAGCACTCGATGCCGTGAACAGCGCCGTGGCAGAACTTTCCCGTATGGCTTCCGTCGATCGCAAACTTGGCGACATTGCCGATTTGCTTTCGGATGCCTGTATCTCACTTGAGGATTGCGCGAACGAGCTTCGTGCCTATCGCGATGGCGTCGCCTTCGACCCGCGCGAGCTCGCTCGCATGCGTGAGCGGTATTCCGACCTCAAGGGCCTGTTGCGTCAGTGGGGCCCCACCATGGACGATGTTTTTGCCATGCGCGATCGCTCGCAAGAGCTGCTGTCCCTGGTCGATGATGGCGATGAACAGATCAAAAAGGCGCGTGAGGCACTCGGGAGCGCTGAGCGCGAGTTGTTTGCCGCTGCCAAGGCACTTAAGCGCGCCCGCAATACGGCGGCCCCGCGCTTCTGTCACGAGGTTGGCCGCCAGATGGCTCGCCTGGAGATGGGCGGCGCCGAGCTCGTCTGGGAGTCGCGCGATCTTCCCCGTGCTGAGTGGACGCCCGTTGGTCCTTCGAGCTACGAGCTGCTATACCGCAGCGGTGCCGGTTTGACTCCACGTCCCCTGCGCCGCATTGCGTCGGGCGGCGAGCTCAGCCGCGTCAT
>CAJJYO010000236.1 GCA_905197385.1 uncultured Collinsella sp. | reverse complement strand
CCGCCGTTACGCGCGCTCGCTGGCAGCCAAGAAGGACTTGGGCGAAGAGTTCGCACTCATCGAGCGCATTGAGCGCCTGGCACCCCAGGTCATGCGCGACCACGGCATGACCAAGCCCATCTGCGCCAACATCGACCTGTACACAGGCTTTATCTACAAGATGCTCGGCGTGCCCGAGACGCTTTTTACGCCGCTGTTCGCCGTCGCCCGCATGGCCGGCTGGTCGGCACACCGCATGGAAGAGCTCTTCTGCGCGCACCGCATCATCCGCCCCGCCTACCGCCCGGTTATCGAACCGCTGGAGTACAAGCCACTCGCCGACCGCTAGGACGCGGACCGATATAGATCTTGAGCGTGGCCAGGGCATCGCCGCCCTCGGCCACGCTTTTTATGCCAACAGAAAGGGCTGCATCAAATGATTGTGTTTTCCGATATGGACGGAACGCTGCTGACGAGTGATAAGCAGATGAGCGACGCCACCTGGGCGATGCTCGACGAGCTTGCGCGCCGCCGCATTGAGTTTGTACCCTGCACGGGACGCCCGCTGTCGGGCATCTTTGAGCCCATCCTCGCCCCCCCCGCCGTACACTACGCGGTCTGCGCCAACGGTGCCAGCGTCTGGCAGCTCGACGACGGTACGCCCGCCGATGCCTCACGTGCTACGCGCATTTTGAGCCGACCGCTCGACCGCGCCATCGCCCACCGCGTCCATAGCATCGCCGCCGGCCACGATGTGACCTTCGATATCTTCGCGGACGGGCAGTGCTTCCTCCCCCGCTCGCTCTACACGCGCCTGGACGAATTCTGCGGCGGCGACCCCCACATCGCGGCTTCGCTCAAGCGCACACGAACACCGATCGACATGGATATCGACAGCAAGATCGACGAAGTCGAGACGCTCGAACGCATCGCCATGTACTGGCACGACCCGGCCGATCGCGACGCCATCGCGACGGCGCTCGACACGCTCGGAGGCATTGAGGTCACGCGTTCTTACGCCATGAATATCGAGGTCATGGGCGAGGGCGCCACCAAGGGAACGGCCCTCACGTGGCTATGCGAGCATCTGGGCGAGCGTCTCGCCGACGCCTGGGCGTTCGGCGACAACATCAACGACATTCCCATGCTGCAGGCAGCGGGCCACGGCATGGCCATGATCAACGCCGAGCCCGAAGACCGCGAGGCCGCCGACGCCATCACCGAATACGACAACGACCACGACGGCGTCGCCCGCACCATCATGGACGCCCTCGCCTAGTCATTGGCCAGTCACTGGGGATGTTCTTAAATGACTAGTCGTTGGGGACACTCTTCGCAAAAAGCTGCAAGGACTGTCCCCCACTGTCGGCAGAAAAGGAACGTCCCCATCTGCCGGATTAGGAGAGACTCTCCAGCACGCGACGGAGCTCCTGCTGGACGGCGTGGTCGCGGTTACGACCCACCACGCGATCGGCCACCGCCTTGAGCGCGGGGCGCGCGTTTTCCATCGCGCAGCCCGTACCGACAAAGCGAATGATCTCGTAGTCGTTCATCGAGTCGCCAAACGCCATGACCTCGTCGCGTCCAATGCCGTAATGCTCCGCGAGCTGTGCGATGCCCGAGGCCTTCGACACACCAGGCTGCATGGCATCGATCCACGCGTTGCCCGAAGGCGCAAAAGTAAAGAGCTGACCAAGTTCGCGCTGCAGTACGTAAGCGCTGTCCATAACGGCACCGTCATCGCAAAAGATACTCGCCTTGATGATATTTACGCTGGGATCGGGCAGCTCCCAAATGCGCTCGGCATTGGGAAGGTCCTTATCGACCTCGCGCACGAACTTGCACTCGTCATCGAGCAAAAAGGACTTGGTTCGGTCAAAGAGCGCAAGATGCAGATTGGGAAACGTCGCGACTGCTTGGGCGAGCTTTCGAATCGCCAGGTGCGAATACACCTCGCGGTCCACCATCTTGCCGTCGGCGTAGACCTGGGCGCCGTTAGCGGCGACAAAGTCCATCTTGTCGCGAACGGGCGCAAAGAACTCGCACAGGCGATCGTAGCGACGACCTGACGATGCGGCGAAATGCACGCCATGCTCGTGTAGCGCCAGAATCAGTTCGTAGGTCTCGGGAGGCACCTGGCCGTTTTCGTCAAGCAGTGTGCCGTCCATATCGGATGCAATCAGTTTAAACATAGAAAAGCTCCCTTCGGGCTTGTTGGAATCGAACGTGTATCCGATTCCAACGTACCCAAAGGGAGCTCAAATAAGACTCCGCGGGCGTAAACGTTACAAGGACCTGGCAAATAGCTCACACATGCCAGAGGTCCTACGGTCGCGGCGTCAGGCGACACGCCATCCCGACGGCCAGTCGTTTAAAAACGTCCCCGATGACTAGTCGGCGTAGGTGAAGGTCGTGACGTCGAACATGCCCTCGGGGCGGATGCGGAGCGTCGGGATGACCGGCAGGGGCAGGAAGATGATGCCCATGATGGGGTCGAGCGGCGGCTCAATACCCATGGCGCGCGCCTTGACCATAAAGTCGTCGTGCTGCGCAGCAACGTCCTCGGCCGTGCCTTCGCTCATAAGACCACCGAGCGCCAGCGGAATGCGCGCCACGACCTCGCCGTTGCGCACCAGCACGTGACCACCTTGGCCCACGGCCTCAACGGCGG
>CAJJYO010000235.1 GCA_905197385.1 uncultured Collinsella sp. | reverse complement strand
GAGCCACGAGTAGTGGTAGACGCTACTCCGCCCTTCGTCGAGCGGATACCTCTCGGTCTGCGTGCGGTACCAGTCTCCGTAGCAGTAGCCAACATAACTTTCATACGGCCCCATAATGCCGCGCGTCATCCCACGCGTGGTACCTAAGAGCAGGCCGTTTGCTGTGAAGAGAGTCATCTGCGTATCGTCGGAGAAGTGCGCCACGCCTTTGGCATCGAGTTCGTACTCGGTTATGCCACGCTCACCATAGCGGGAGAAGATGTGCTCCTCGCCCCAGAATTCCACGGCGTATCCAAGCGCGTCGCCTGCGGCCCCGCCCACGAGGCAGCCCCGGTATTTGTCGAGATCTTTCATGAAGCTCCCTTATGCCTAATCGTTTACAACAAAGGCCATCAAATCCTCGGGTGTCTCGAACACATGGTATCCGAGCTTGGTCACGAAAGAGCGCTCCTCGGGCTCGCTATCGACCATGAGGGCGACCGGTTCGCCGAGGCCGGTCTGCAAGCCGTCCGGCCATGCAAGGTCAACGATCACGGTCTTAGACGTGCCGCTCACTCCGAAGTTCGCCGCCCCGTGCCCGTAACCCCTCTCCGTCAACCAGTCCGAGAGCCCGGAGAGAGCCTCGTCATCGTGGTCGAGGACGCTCGCGGCCCCCGGCTGTTTGAAGGCGGAGGGCAGCTCACCCAGGTCTTTTCCTCTGTAGAGGGCAGATAGGATCGCGTTGGCCTTCTCGGAGAGAAGCTCGCGCCTCCGGGCGAGAAAGGCCTCGTAGTTCTCGATTTCCCAGAGGGAAGGGTCGTCGGTCGGCACGGCGTGAGATTCGACCGCTCCGGGGTTTGCGGCGACGTAACCCGGCAGGTAGTCTGAGGGGAGCTTGTCCGAGATCTCCAGGTTTGTCTCCTTGGTTAAGAAGGCGTAGTTGGCGAGCTGGTTCACCATCGACTTGTTGCGGTCGGCGGCGTAGAGCACCTTCTTGGGGAAGATGTGGTGCACGTCGAGCGACGAGTTCTTGCCGAGAAGGTGAGAGTTGAGCTCGATTCCGTTGCCCCAGTCGCGAGCATGCCCCATGCGGGCGAGAAGGTACATGAGCGGGTAGAGGCGCGCTCCCGTGCTCCATCCCCAGAAGTCATCGGGGTGAAGGCTTAGGTCGGGCCTGTTGGTCTTTATGAGCCTGAGCAGTCCGTCGATCCCCTCGCCACCCTTGACAGCGTTTATATCCTGGGCAAGCACACTCTCGGTGGAGCCTGCGTAGCGCCCCCAGAGGAAGACGTGGACATGCCAGTAGAGTAGGCGGTCCCACTCGGCCGAGGTAAGCTTGCCTCCCTTCTGGTCTATGACCGCAATCATCGTGGCGATGGAAAAGGGGCTGCCGAGGACGCGGGTATGGTCGAGTCCAAGTCTGCCCGCGATATGGTCGAGGCAGGTGCCCACGAGTTGGACGGTCTCCTTGAGTCCCTTTTGAATCTCCGACACGGAGAAGCCATCGAGAGCGGAGAAGTACGCCGACTTCGCGAGGTGAACAGTCAGGCAGCGCAGCAGCCAGTCGCGTGTGAAGTCGTATCCCTTGGCCGAGAAGCCATCGAGAGCCTTTTGCATCTCATCGCGCATGGCGGGCCATTCCGCGCAAATCTTGGCGAGCGTGAGGTCGCCCTTGCTAAGCTTCGTGCCGCCCGAGTTCACGCTGTTGAAGATATCCACGACTACGTCGATGGTTTTGTCAGGGCCGGTCACGGTCTGGGAGAGCATCTCAGTCTGCTTGATCTGCTCTATGCGGTTGAGTCGCGTGAGGGACAACGTGAAGGTCGGGTCGTCAAGGCCGGCGGCCTGTTTGATGTTGACGGCTTCCGTTACGGCTCCGGATTGGTAGACCTCGGTTACCGAGACCCACATGGGGTCGCCCTTCATCTTGGGGGCACGGAACTCGAATACCTCATCCTTGATGTTGAACATGAGATCGGCGAATGCGCGCTTGTCGCCCTCAAAGAAGGGTGGTTCCTTGCCACGCATGATGCCGTAGAGCGACGTCATGCGCTGCTGGCCGTCGAGAATGAGGTTGACGACACCTTGCCCGATGACCTTCTCGCCTTTGATGTCCGCGTCTTCCACGGGAGTTTGCCACAAGAGCATCGTGCCTACCGGATAGCCCTTGTACAGTGACGTCATGAGTTTGCGCACCTGCGCGCGGTTCCATACGTAGCCGCGCTGGAACTGCGGCATCGCGTAGTCACCCGAGTCGATGCGGTTGAGGATGTCGGCTATGGTGCTCATTGTCGATGCCTTTCAGGTTCGATCGCCTCGAGGTCTCAACAAACATGACAGAGGCGAATTGCGCAACAATAGCTCTATTTTACTCTTCACTGCCAAGCTCCATTGGAGCGCTGGATGCGGATTCGGGAGGGTTCTTCGGCACCCGCGTATGATTAGATGACGGTGAGAATTGTGTCGTTCCAACTGTGGATGCAAGGCGTGCACCTGTGTCCCGATCATCATTGTCTCAATCTGTAACATCTAGACCGATATTTCCCTTCTAACTGTTACAGATTGAGATAAATGGACGGACCCTCAACCTTCCGTCTTGATCTGTAACAGTAAGAGGTCTTTTCCGCCTTTATCTGTTACAGATCAAGACAATTCTCGGCGGCTTCCTGATTCATCTCAATCTGTAACAGTAAGAACGGTTTTCCTCCCC
>CAJJYO010000234.1 GCA_905197385.1 uncultured Collinsella sp. | reverse complement strand
ATGTTCTCTCGGCGCAAAGCCGCCTCGAGCAGCAGCGTGTTCTCGCGAGCGCAGGGCAGCGCGATGTCGCAGGGCAGCTGCCACACGCCGCGGCCGTCGCCCTCGTGCCACACGGCGTTGGGCTTCTCGTCAACGTACATAGCGAGCGTGACACCCTTGTCGTGGCCGGAGCGCTTCTTGTTGTAGACATGCTCGAGCACGGTGTAGTCGATGCCGTCGGGATCCTCGACCCAGCCATGGGTGTCGGAGCAGGCCAGCACCTTGCCGCCGAGCTGGGAGACCTTCTGGACCGCGTAGATGGCGACGTTACCGGAGCCGTGAACGACGACGTTCTTGCCCTCGAAGGAGTCGCCGCGGCTCTTGAGGTACTCGTCCACAAAGTAGGCCAGACCGTAACCGGTGGCCTCGGTACGGGCGAGCGAGCCGCCAAAGGAGAGGCCCTTGCCGGTAAGGACGCCGGTCCACTCGTTGGTCAGGCGCTTGTACTGACCGAACAGGTAGGCAACCTCGCGGCCGCCAACGCCCAGGTCGCCGGCGGGAACGTCGGTGTTGGGGCCAATGTGGCGATAGAGCTCGGTCATGAAGGACTGGCAGAAGTGCATGATCTCGTTGTTGGACTTGCCCTTGGGGTCAAAGTCGGAGCCGCCCTTGCCGCCGCCCATGGGAAGGGTGGTCAGGCTGTTCTTGAGGATTTGCTCCAGGCCCAGGAACTTGAGCATACCCAGAGTGACCGTCGGGTTAAAGCGCAGGCCGCCCTTGTAGGGTCCAATGGCAGAGTTGAACTCGACGCGGTAACCGCGGTTGACCTGAACCTTGCCCTGGTCGTCGACCCAGGGGACACGGAACATGACGATCCGCTCGGGCTCGACGAGGCGCTCAAGCAGGGCGGCCTCCTCGTACTCGGGATGGGCGTCGAGCGCCGGCTGGATGGTGCCGAGAATCTCGGTCGCGGCCTGGATGAACTCAGGCTGCTCGGGATAGCGGGCCTTGAGCTCTTCGAGAACTTTCTGCGTGTAGCTCATGCTTCCTCCAATTGATGGAAAAGAAAAGTGTCGTTCGAGGCGCCCCATGCGCCGCGAGCTTTATCGAGTATGGATAATATCGCACTGTTGCAGCGAAGTTTCGCATAAGCCGACGAGCAGATGTTTCGTTTTGATTACGATGCAGGTAGAAGCGTTTTTGAGTGCCCAACGCGCAAATCGCGTGTTTCGAAGCTGTTTCGTCCACATGTTCCAAACCACCACATTGGGCACCTTTGTGGTGGTGTTGGTGGTTAGAGGACGAGCTGATGGTAGTCGGCAGGGGTTATGCGGCCCTCGGTGGCGGCGCGGAAGGCGGCGAGCGCATCGCCCGAGAACGGCATGGCCCAGCACAGGCCGCAACCTGCGGTAATGGAGCCGGGCAAAGGCATAATGCGCCCGGGCACGCCGGCATCCAGGCAAAGCTGCTCGCACTCCATCACATCGAAGGTGCTGTCGAACGAAACGATAATCTTGCGCTCGTGGTCGAGGGCATCACCGGACGGGCCTTCGCGATGTGCCTCGCGATACGCCGCGGCGTCCGCTTCCTCTTCCGCAGTATGTCCACAGCCACCGCAGCCGCAGGTACAGGGCTCGGAACCATCGCAAGTGCAAGGCTCTCCCGTGTCGGGACAAATATCGTGAGACATGGCAACTCCAATCGTCTAGGCGAGTAACTCGGCCGCCGCAAACTCCTCGGGCGTATTGACGTTTTCGAAGCAGAGCGTCGAGCCCGCGGCCTTAACGATCTGCGGTTCATCTATATAACCAGCCTGAACGCGATTGATCAGGCAGCGAATGCGTTGGCGGTCGCAGGAGAGCAGCTCTTGGGCAACTGGCGCACATGCGTCACGGCGCCAGACGGCGCAAAGCGGCTCAATGCCACGCTCCTCGCGCGGCACGCACACGTCGAGCGCCTCAGCCTCAACACGATCGGCGAGCGCGCCGATGAGTTCCGGCGAGACAAACGGCATATCGCAAGCGACGATCGCCACGAACGGCAATCGCGCCGCGGCCAACGAGCTCGCGATGCCGCGCATGGCACCGGCGGGACCGTCGACGTCCATCACCACGCGGGGGCGCAGGCCATCAAACATAAGCTCCTCAAGGTAGGCAAGCTCGCAGGGGCGCGACGTCGTCACGACCAGCTCGCCGGCAACTGGCGCCAGCCGACCCAGCACGCGCTCGATGAGCGGCTCACCGCAAAACGCCATGCGCGCCTTATCGCAGCCCATGCGCGACGACATCCCGCCCGCTTGAACGACACAAGAAAGATCGGCCCGTCTTACGGTAGTCATACGGCAAACCACCCCCATCGGTATGCTCAAAACTCGACGCACGAAGCCAAATACCGTCGCCGATAAAGCGGGCGGCACGGCAAACCCATGCAAAAACAAAACAGCGCCTTTGCGGCACGCAGCAAGACCGCGAGCACAAAAGCGCTGGTAGCGTATGGCGGGAACGTATGTGAATCGAACACATCCAAGACGTTTTGCACGCCTCGCAACGGTTTTGAGGACCGCGGAGCCCACCGGAGCCCATCCGTTCCCAAGTGCGGCGGTATTTTACCAAACCGAGCGGGCCCCATCCCAAATAGACAAGCAAGAAGTTGCGGTGGAATAGTTCTTACTTAGGCTGCAAGACCCCAAAAACAGGAACTATTTCACCGCAACTGAGGAGGCGGGAGCGGGTAA
>CAJJYO010000233.1 GCA_905197385.1 uncultured Collinsella sp. | reverse complement strand
TGTGCTTCCCGCATGCTCGGGGATTACCAGAGCGTCTACACCGCCACCTGCGTCCAACGCATGCTCGATGCCGGCTGCCTGCCCATGGGCAAGGCCAACATGGACGAGTTTGCCTTTGGCAGCTCCACCGAGAGCTCGGCGTTCCACCGCACCAACAACCCCTGGGATGCCGAGCGCGTGCCCGGAGGCTCTTCGGGCGGCTCCGCTGCTGCCGTCGCCGCGGGCGAGGTCGCGCTCTCGCTGGGCTCGGACACCGGCGGTTCCCCAGCCGGCGTCGCTGTGCGGCGTGGTGGGCTTTAAGCCCACGTATGGCGCCGTGAGCCGTTACGGCGTGGTTGCCTTTGGCTCGTCGCTCGACCAGGTGGGCCCCTTTGGCCGCACGGTCGAGGATGTCGCGCTGGCTGTGAACGCGCTTACCGGCGCGGGCCACGATCCGTACGACTGCACCAGCCAGGATTGCGCCGTCGACTTTACCGAGCACCTCAACGACAGCATCGAGGGCAAGCGCGTGGGCATCATCCCTGCGTTTATGGAGGCCGAGGGCCTGACGTCCGAGGTCAAGGCCGCCGTTCAGCGCGCCGCCCAGGAGCTGCAGAACCAGGGCGCCGAGTTGGTCGAGGTCGACCTGCCGCACCTGGACGCCGCCATCGCTGCCTACTACGTCATCGGCCCGGCCGAGGCGTTCTCCAACCTGGCACGTTTCGACGGCATTCGCTACGGCTATCAGGAGGAGGGCTGCGCCAACCTGTCCGACCAGAGCTCGCTCTCGCGCGCCCACGGCTTTGGCGCCGAGGCCAAGCGCCGTCAGATGCTTGGCGCCTACCTGCTGAGCTCGGGCGTGTACGACAAGTACTACTACGCTGCGCAAAAGGCCCGCACGCTCATCACGCAGGACTACGATGCCGCGTATGCCAAGGTGGACACCATCCTCATGCCCGCCTCGCCGCGCACGGCCTTTAAGTTTGGCGAGATCAGCGACCCCACGCAGATGTACCTCTCCGACCTGTACACCATCTCGCTCAACATTTGCGGCAACGGCGGCATCTCGGTGCCGCTGGGCCTGGGCGAGGACAGCAAGCTGCCCGTTTCTGCCCAGCTGGTTGGTCCGGCGTTTAAGGACCGTCAGCTGCTCACGTTTGCCCGCGCCCTGGAGCGCGGCTTTTCCGATGCCGCCACGGGTGCGCCCGCGCTTTCCGTCGCGCCCGATTTTGCCGGGAAGGGAGGCGAGCTGTAATGAAGGAGCTTTCCGAGGTCCTGCAGGATTGGGAGGCCGTGATCGGCCTGGAGATCCATACCGAGCTCACCGCACTCGATACCAAGATGTTTTGCAACTGCAAGCTCAGCCACGATGACGAGCCCAACGCCAACGTGTGCCCGGTGTGCCTGGGCCTGCCCGGCGCCCTGCCGGTGCCCAACAAGCGCGCCATCGAGAGCATCGTCAAGGCCGGTCTCGCCACCAACTGCGAGATCCAGCGCCACTCGATGTTCTACCGAAAGCACTACTTCTATCCCGACATGGCCAAGAACTTCCAGACCACGCAGGGTCCGGTCGCCTTTGCCATGTACGGTCACCTGGACCTGGATGTGACCGGTCGCGGTGCCGCCGAGCGCCCCGACTGCGCGTTTGGTGAGGCCGAGGCTCAGAGCCTGGCGAGCGCCTCGGCCAACGCCGAGGGTCTGTCCACGTCCATGACGTCGACCATGCGCGAGAGCAATCAGCGCGCCGGCCATCTGGCCAGCTATGACGCGTCCAGCCTGCAGATGCCCGAGCGTCGCGAGGACGGTTCCTACACGGTGCCCATCCGCATTTTGCGCATCCACATGGAGGAGGACGCTGCCAAGATGGTCCACGTGGGTGGTGCCGAGGGCCGCATTACCGCCGCTGCCGAGTCGCTTGTCGACTACAACCGCTGCGGCACGCCTTTGATTGAGCTCGTGACCGAGCCCGACTTGCGTACGCCCGAGGAGGCTCGCCTGTTTATGGAAAAGCTCCGTCGCATCTTTGTGACGCTGGGCATTTCGGACTGCTCCATGGAGAAGGGTTCCATGCGCTGCGACGGTAACGTGTCGCTGCGCCGCCGTGGCGAGACCAAGCTGGGCACCAAGACCGAGCTTAAGAACCTCAACTCGTTTAAGAGCCTGCATGATGGTCTTGCCTACGAGATTTGCCGTCAGGCCGAGGTGCTCGAGGAGGGCGGAATCATCTATCAGGAGACCCGCCACTGGGAGCCCAGCCGCAAGCGCACCGTGGTCATGCGCGTCAAGGAGACGGCTGACGACTATCGTCTGTTCCCCGATCCCGACCTGGCGCCCTTCGATCTGGACGACGAGTTCATCGACCGTTGCCGTGGCGAGATTCCCGAGCTGCCCGATGCCAAGCGCGTCCGTTTTGAGGCCGACTTTGGCATTAAGGCGGCCGACGCCGAGCAGATTGCCGGCGACCCCGAGTTTGCCGACTTCTTTGAGGCCGCTGCTGCCGGTATGGCCGGCAAGGAGGCCCAGACGGTTGCAAACCTGCTGGTGAACGAGATGATCGCCTACCTTAAGGGTGCGGGTGTGTCGCTCGCCGAGTCCGGTATTGCGCCGGCTCAGGTGGCAGCCCTTGCCAAGCTGCTGGCGACCGATGCCATCAGCTCCAACCAGGCTCACGAGGTCTTTGAGGCCATGGCCCAGACCGGCGACGACCCCAACAAGATTGTTGACGAGCGCGGTATGCGTCAGGTGAGCGACGC
>CAJJYO010000232.1 GCA_905197385.1 uncultured Collinsella sp. | reverse complement strand
CCCGGCCACCTTGTCCATCACGGCATCGCGCGCGGTGACCATTATCACCGGCACATCCTTGTGCTTGCGGACGCGCCGCAGGACCTCCATGCCGTTGAGCTGCGGCAACAGCACATCGAGCAGAATCAAATCGTAGTTGCGCTCCAGCGCCAGGTCCACGGCGGTGCGGCCATCGGCGGCGTGTTCCACCTGGTAGCCCTCGTGCTCCAGCTCGAGCGTCACAAAGCGGGCGATTTTCTCCTCGTCCTCTACGATCAGGATCCGTGCCATGCGTGCCCCCGTCTGCGATTACTTGTCGTCGTTCAGATTTTGCTTGATGTCGTCCGCGGCATCGGCGGCGTGATTCATAAGGTTGTTGATGCTGCCGGGCACGTCGCCGTCGCTGTCGATGCGGTAGCGCATGCCAAAGAACAGGCCAATCAGCATCAGCCAAATCGTAGCGCCCCAGGCAAACAGGGCGATGATGGGGATCAGGATGGGGATGTTGAGGATGATCGCATCGCGGCGCGTGGCGATAAACTTGGTGTCCAGGCTCAGGCGGAAGAGCTTTTTGAGGTACTCCCACACGCTGTCCATCTTCTTGGAGAAGTCGGTCTTTTCGCTCGACTTCTCGTAGGCTGCCTGCGCGGCGACCATCTCGGCCGAGGGCTCATCGACCGGCACGGACTCGGTGGCGGCGTGCGCCGATGTGGTCTGCGTCTTGCCCTGCGACTCGAGCCAAATGATGGCGTCCAAAACGTTGCCGTCGGCGGCGTCGAGCGCGGCCTTGGCATCGGTGTAGCTCACGTTGCACTTGGTGCGGATGGTTTCAACTTTTTCGAGGTCGTCCATGACCTATCCTTTCGTTCGATGGGCGCGAGCGTTGCGTTCGGCGGCCTGCGTTGCGCGGCGCCGCCCCGCCCTTGGTCGAACTCTATAGTGCAGGTTATAGATTAAGCGATTCTTGAGCCAAGATTAATGTTGGATGAGTTTTTGGGTAGCGGTGGGAAAAGTATTAGACCTCGATAGCGGGGGATGTGGTGCCGGTGCAAAACGGCGTCAAAGGTTGGTCGAGCAGGCGGTTTCTCCATTGATGTCCGCACAGCATGTGACACTTACCCTGCCGCCCCGCTCTGCCGCGGCGGCATGCGTCTGAACAACGACCCTCTAAGGAGTTCGATACCGATGAGTGACAACGCAAAGCATCTCGCAAAGAAGTGCGTAAAGGACGCGGGGCCGTGCCTCGCGCTGTGCGTAGCCGGCGCAGCGGTCGCGCTGCTGGCTGTTCTGGGGCCGTTCGACGTGCTCCGAAGTGCCAGCTTTCTGCATGTTTGCATGGCTCTTGCCGGCGCCACGATGACCGGCGGCGTGCTCGATCTGATCTTTTGGGTGTTTGACCCGTTTGGATGGAAGAGCGAGGGGTAGGTCCCAAAGGATGGAAGGGCTGGAACGGTTGACTTAGTGATCGTGCAGAATGTGGGCTAGCGACTTACAGGGAAGTGGTGATCCGATGACGGTCTATGTGACGGGCGATATTCACGGCGGCGTCGACATGCAAAAGCTTCGCGACTGGGATCTTGGGGATGGTCTGACAAGTGACGACTATCTCATCATCGCGGGCGACTTTGGCTTTCCGTGGGATTTCTCTGCCGAGGAATGTGCCGACATCGCCTGGCTGGAGTCGCGCCCCTATACCGTGCTGTTTGTCGACGGCAACCACGAGCGTTTCGATCACTGGTCGGAGCGCCCCATGGAACTGTGGCACGGCGGCCTGACGCAGCGTCTGTCGGACACCTCGCCCATCCGACGCCTGACGCGCGGTGAGGTTTTTGAGCTCGACGGCTCAACGATCTTTACCATGGGCGGCGCCACGAGCGTGGATAAGGAATACCGCATTCCGTATTCCAGCTGGTGGCCGCAGGAGCTGCCGGACGAGCGCAACTTTGAGGAGGCGCGGGCAAAGCTCGACAGCGTGGGTTGGAAGGTCGACTATGCGATCACCCATACCTGCTCCACGCGCATGCTTTCGCCCACGCTTTACCCGGCACCTGGCTGGAATTATCCCGATGTCGATCGACTCACCACGTTTTTCGACGAGCTGGAGGACCACCTGGACTACAAGCGCTGGTACTACGGGCATTTTCATCGTGACGCCAACCCAGCCGAGTGCCACACCGTGCTCTACGACTGTATTGTCCGCCTGGGCGACGAACTCCAGCCCTGGGATGTCGCGTAGGGGCGGGGTGGCTGGCTACTCGACCGTTACAGTGATGTTTTCCCGATGCGTGCGGATAACATCCCAGCTAAAGTGCTCGACCAGCTGCTCGGCAGAGCGCGGTGTGGCGTCCGGCGCGATGCCTGTTTGCCCGGCGAGCCAGCCCAGTAGTGCCTCGGGCGCGCCAAAGCGGGTGCGGAGCTCGCCCAGGTCCAGGTCGCGGTCGCGCTTGGAAAGGCGGCGGCCATCCGGCGACATGAGCAGCGGAATGTGCGCGTAGTGCGGCGTGGGAAGTTCCAGCAAATGCTGCAGGTAGATTTGGCGCGGCGTGGAGCCCAGCAGATCGCATCCGCGCACGACCTCGGTGACGCCCATGGCAGCGTCGTCGACCACCACGGCTAGCTGGTAGGCAAAAACGCCGTCGCTGCGGCGCACCAAAAAGTCGCCGCATTCGGTGGCGAGTGCTTCGCATTGGGCTCCATACGTGCGGTCCACGAATTCGATCACATCGTTTGCGAGGTCGTCGACGGCGGGTACGCGCAGGCGCGTGGCCGGAGCG
>CAJJYO010000231.1 GCA_905197385.1 uncultured Collinsella sp. | reverse complement strand
CGGAAGAGGTCAGAAGTTCAAATCTTCTAACGCCCACCAAATGTTCGCAGCTCAGAGGCTTAGCCTCTGAGCTGTTTTGTTTTGCCACCAAGCACGCCGCCAAATAAGCCGCCAAATATTGATCCAAGGTCTGTACGCGATGGTCTTCGCATCCCGTAGAGGTGCTGGCAGATTGCATACGTCCTGGCCGATCGTGACCGCAACATGTTGGTCAAGCATAATCTTTTGGATTCTTTTGGCGTGAGCGGCTTGGTTTTGGTAGGATTTGTCAGCGGCTTGACTAAGGGGGTTTTATAACTGCCATGCAGGTAGCCGTGTTGGTAACGTTTTACCGACTTGCCAAGAACCCCTCATAATTAATGCGTCTGCAAAATGACCAATTGCTTTGACCTGCTGAAACACTATATGTTGTGTTTGAACTAAAAAAAGAATACAGGATATAGATGCCTCTTTGTCGTATGATAGATGGCGGACAGAGAACGAGGACCTTATTTGCCCCATTTGGATAGATCTTTGAGCCGCTTGATCGGCCGCGAGGATTGTCCGCATGAGGACTTATGGTTTATCGAGAACACAGATTGCGCGACGGCGCCGCAAGACAGGGGCAAGCCCTGCCGGGCATCGTTTGGCTCTGAAGCGCAATGAGACTACGACGCGAAAGAGGCAAGAGGATGAAGATCATCAAGCGCAGCGGCACCGAGGTTGTCTTTGACATCGATAAGATCGTCAATGCCATCCGCGCCGCAAACTTGGAGGTCGAGGAGAGCTCTCGTCTAACCGACCGCCAGGTGGTTTACGCGGCACAAAACGTCGCCGAGGCATGCGAGAACGCGGGCCACACCGTTTCGGTCGAGGAGATCCAGGATTTGGTCGAGGACGAGATCATGCGTCTCGACTGCTACGAGGTCGCCCGCCACTACATCATCTATCGCTATGTCCAGAGCCTGAAGCGCCAGAAGAACACGACCGACGACAAGATTCTGTCGCTGATCGAGTGCAATAACGAAGAGGTCAAGCAGGAGAACTCTAACAAGAACCCGACCGTCAATTCCGTCCAGCGCGACTATATGGCCGGCGAGATTTCCAAGGACCTGACTCAGCGCGTGCTGCTGCCCCAGGAGATCGTGGATGCCCACAACGAGGGCCTGATCCACTTCCACGATTCCGACTACTTTGCCCAGCACATGCATAACTGCGACCTGGTGAATCTGGAGGATATGCTCCAGAACGGCACCGTTATCTCGGGCACGCTGATCGAGAAGCCGCACAGCTTCTCGACGGCCTGCAACATCGCGACGCAGATTATCGCCCAGGTTGCTTCCTCCCAGTACGGCGGCCAGTCTATTTCGCTGACCCATCTCGCCCCCTTTGTTGAGGTGAGCCGTCAAAAGATTCGCGGCGAGGTTGCCCGCGAGCTCGAGGAGCTCGGTGTTTCGGCATCTGCCGAAAAGGTCCGTGAGGTCGTTGAGGACCGTCTGCGTGACGAGATCCGTCGCGGCGTCCAGACGATTCAGTATCAGGTCGTGACCCTTATGACCACCAATGGCCAGGCGCCGTTCGTGACGGTCTTTATGTATCTCAATGAGGCCCGTACGCCCCAGGAGAAGCACGACCTTGCCATGATCGTGGAGGAGACGCTTCGCCAGCGCTATGAGGGCGTTAAGAACGAAGCCGGCGTGTGGATTACCCCGGCATTCCCCAAGCTTATCTATGTACTCGAGGACGATAACGTTCACGAGAATTCCCCGTACTTCTACCTGACCCAGCTGGCTGCCAAGTGCACCGCCAAGCGCATGGTGCCCGACTACATCTCCGAGAAGAAGATGCGCGAGCTCAAGCTGTCTAAGGGAGAGACCGCCGGCAACGGCGATTGCTACACCTGCATGGGTTGCCGCAGTTTCCTGACGCCCGACCGCTCGGGCAACGGCTTTAACAATGTCGCCAACGCGCTGAACTATGACCCGACCAAACCTAAGTACTATGGCCGCTTTAACCAGGGCGTTGTGACCATCAACCTGCCCGATGTCGCGCTGAGCTCGCATCAGGACATGGACAAGTTCTGGAAGATCTTCGACGAGCGCCTCGAACTGTGCCATCGTGCCCTGCTGTGCCGTCATGAGCGCCTGATGGGCACGCTTTCGGATGCCGCGCCGATTCTTTGGCAGTACGGTGCCCTGGCGCGTCTGAAGAAGGGCGAGACGATCGATAAGCTGCTCGTGGGCGGCTATTCCACCATCAGCCTGGGCTATGCCGGTCTGTATGAGTGCGTCAAGTACATGACGGGTCACAGTCACACCGAGAAGGAGGGCACGCCGTTTGCCATGGCCGTCATGCAGCGCATGAACGACAAGTGCGCCGAGTGGAAGGCCGAAAGCGATATCGACTTCTCGCTGTACGGTACCCCGCTTGAGTCGACGACCTACAAGTTCGCCAAGTGCCTGCAGCGTCGTTTTGGCATTATCCCGGGCGTGACGGACAAGGGCTACATTACCAACAGCTATCACGTCCACGTGTCCGAGGAGATCGACGCATTCGACAAGCTCAAGTTCGAGGGCATGTTCCAGCAGCTTTCGCCGGGCGGTGCCATTTCCTACGTCGAGGTTCCCAACATGCAGGACAACCTCAAGGCTGTCATCCGCGTGATGCAGTACATCTACGACAACATCATGTACGCCGAGCTCAACACCAAGAGCGACTACTGCCAGGTCTGCGGCTGGGACGGCGAGATTCAGATCGTGGAGGAGGACGGCAAGC
>CAJJYO010000230.1 GCA_905197385.1 uncultured Collinsella sp. | reverse complement strand
GCGTGTGCGCCCTGCTGCTGATTCCCCGCACGCTCGAGAATCTCGTTAAGAACGGCCGCGCGCCCAAGCTCGCCGGCCAGCTCACGCAAATGCTTAACATT
Source organism: uncultured Collinsella sp. (assembly GCA_905197385.1). Lineage (GTDB taxonomy): Bacteria > Actinomycetota > Coriobacteriia > Coriobacteriales > Coriobacteriaceae > Collinsella. Next base: position 2,654 of record CAJJYO010000230.1, on the reverse strand, counting down.
CGCCTGGCCGTTTCGCCGGAGTGGAAATCGGGCGAGATCAAGGCCATAAAAAAGGGCCGCGGTGCCAAGCGCATCGTTACCAACACCATGGCCGATTGCCTCGCATTTTTGGCCGAGTATCCGGGCTCCAGCGTGCGCGTGCTCACGACCGGCGCCGCCGAGGAGCAGGAGCTTGTCAACGAGGCACTCGCGGGTCAGGATTACGTAGACGCCGGCACCGGCCCCATCGGCTGCACCATCGCCACCCACGTAGGCGTCGACGCCATCGCCATCAGCTACTGCCCCCGCTACCAGCCAACTCACTAGGGACGCCCACATCAGTTGCGGTGGAATAGGGACTGTTTTTGGCTTATTAGCCGCCAATCAATCCCTATTCCACCGCAACTTCTATAAGTTGTTGAATTATCGATGCTATTCGAAGCGAGATTCCAGACTCGACAGACCGTTGAGAGTCAGGTCGTTGGCGACCTCAGAGACACGCTCGATAGGAACCGAACCGTCAGACAGCGCCCACGTGCGATAGATACCGATAATACCCGACAGCAAAAACGCCAGATAGTAATCGAACATCTCGTCCTTGAGACCTTGGGGCAGCAGATCGCGCTCGGCAATCTCGTGCTCGAGCGGCGCACGAAGACGAGCCATAAAATCATCGAGCGGAATGTTCTCGATCAGCTGACGATTGAGCACCAAGTTGTTGCACAGTGCCTCGTTAACGGTTTTAAAGAAGGTCGCCGCCGCGCCAAGAGCGCGCTCGTTGGTGTCACCGTCCATAGAAGCAAGCGTTTTCTCGACCGAGTCGACAATCATCTCCACCACATCGACGGCAATGGCATCGAGCAGGCCGTCAACAGTACCAAAGTGAACGTAAAAGGTCTTGCGGTCGACATTGGCCTCGCGCGCGATGGCACTCACCGTAATGTCTGCCAGCGGCTTTTCCATGAGCAGGCGCTCGAAAGCGGAAAGGATGGCATTACGGCTGCGAATGATGCGACGATCAAGACGCGGTTTGCTGGTTGCCATGGGCGTGTCCCTTCGATATGCGAGCATTCATCAACAGATGAGAGATAATCTACGTAAGAGGATTATCCCCCATACAGCACAAATATGCCCCGCACCATGAAGAACGCACGACTGCCCTACTGCGACTTGGGATGCTTCTTCTTATTGAGTGCCGACGGAGATACGCGAATACCATCGCCTGTCTGGCGCACATAGGCTTTATGAGCCGGCTTAGCGGTCCCAGAAGCCTTCTGAGCGCGCTTCTTGGGATCAACGGTAACAGCATTCGTGGGGTGCGGCTTAGTGGGCGCAGAGGGCGTCTGAGGCGTGCGGCCGAGCTTGTGCATCACACGATCCCAACGCGCATGGATGCTCTCGTTGTGGGCGCTCTTAAGTCCCAGCAGGGGCGCAGCCAAAATGGTCGGCGCAATAAACGTAATGAGGCGCCACAGCAGATAGCCGGCGGTCGAAGCCGACCCAAAGAAATGACCCAAGAACAATGCAAAGCCGCCCTCAGCGCCACCAGTTCCACCGGGCAAGGGAACCGCAGAGCTCAGCAGCTGGACAAAGGCGCTCGCGGCCATGACCGAAAAAAAGTCGACCTCGTGGTGGCCAAAGGCAAGCATCAGGAAATACGGAACCAGATAGAAAAACGCGAGTTGCAGCATGGTGATAAACACGGTGAGCAGCATGGAAGAAAAATGTCCGGCCGAAAGCTTGAACTTCTCGGAGAAGGAGTAGATCTCGCCGTCGACAAACGTGCGCCATCCCTCGATCTTAGTGGCCGAGACACCTATGCGCTCCAGCCAATTGATGATGCAATGGGCGACGCGCGTGACGGTCTTAGGCATGAGCGCGACGGCGAAGATGCCAAGCAAGATGCAGCAGTGCCCACCAAAGCTAAAGACGCACAGCAGCGTCATGTCGCCATAGCGCTCGGCAAAAAACGGCATACGAGCAAGCAGTAGGATAGCGCCCCAGGCAACAAGGCCAAACTGGTACACGATAAAACGCGTGAATTGCGTGGCGCCGGCCTCGCCCACGTTTTGGCCGGCCTTGGTCAGGCGATAGATTTGAGCCGGGGTGGAGCCCATCATCATGGGCGTCAGGTTGCCAAAGAAGATGCCACTCGCCTCGACCGAGATCAGGTCGCGGATGCCGACGGGCGAATTGGGATCGAGCCAGACGGCGATCGCATAGGCCACAATGCCAAAGAACAGGTACATGAACATGCAAAGACACGCGACAACGAGCCATGGCGCCTGGACGCTCGACATAGCGGCCCAGAACTGCCCCATCTGCCCGGTTACCACCAGATAGACGATATAACCTACCAGCACGACGCCGATAAAGATGGCGCCGCGGCGTGCGCTCTTATTGTCATCTCCGCCCGAGGCCTCAACCTCGACCTGGGGCTTAGACGTATGCTGAGAGGACTCCGTCATGAGACTCCTTCTAACAGTCAAAATATCTTGGATATTGTACCCGTAAGGGCCATAGGCAGAACGCAAAGCTCTGGTTCAAACGGGAATTGCAGACGGTTGTTTGAAAATAAAAAAACCCGGCCTTCCATAGGAAGTCCGGGTATCAGATGCGTGGTAGCCCGTACCAGATTCGAACTGGTGATCTCCGCCTTGAGAGGGCGGCGTCCT
>CAJJYO010000229.1 GCA_905197385.1 uncultured Collinsella sp. | reverse complement strand
CACCGGCAGCATCCAATCCAGTCTCGTATTGTCCGCTCGGCCCCATCGCCCGAATCGCCATCGGCAAACTCCTTACCAAGGTATGCATTCACTCTGAAAAATGCCGTCTTCCAGCATACACGAGGCCTCGCGCGCCCCGTTTGGTTTATCGTGTAATAACTTATGTCCATCCTGCCTCGACGACACATCCGCCGTCGGGCACGACATACCTGGAGGTCAATATATGGGTCCTCGCCAACGACAGGGACGCAGCCGTTCAAAGACGCATGCCCTGCCCATAATCCTGCTCTCGTTTTTGGGCTTTCTGCTGATTGCGGGCGTGGCGTTTGGCATCGGCATGGTCGGCAACGTCAACCGCTGGCTGTCCGATCTGCCCGACTACACCGACGCCAACGCGTATCTGGTGAGCGAGCCCACCGAGATCGTCGACTGCAACGGCAACAAGATCGCGAGCTTCTACACGCAAAACCGCAAGTCCATCACCAAGGACGAGGTCTCCCCCTACGTGCTGCAGGGCACCGTTGACGTCGAGGACGAGCGCTTCTACGAGCACGGCGGTATCGACCTGTGGGGTATCGCGCGTGCTGCGGTGGCAACCCTCGGCGGCGGGCACGAAGGCGCCTCGACTATCACCCAGCAGCTGGTGCGCAACACCATCCTGCAGGAGGAGCAGTTCGACTCGACCATCGAGCGTAAGGTGCGCGAGGCCTACATCGCCGTCAAGATGGAGGACATGTACTCCAAAGACGAGATCCTCATGATGTACCTCAACACCATCTATTACGGCCACGGTGCCTACGGCATCGAGGCCGCAGCCGAGACCTATCTGTCCAAGAGCGCCGCCGATCTCACCCTCAGCGAGGCCGCGCTGCTCATCGGCCTTCCCAACTCGCCCTCGCAGTACGACCCCACGGTCAACCCCGACCTAGCGCTGTCCCGTCGCAACAAGGTCCTCGACAACATGTTGCGCCTGGGCCACATCACGCAGGAGGAACACGATGCCGCACAGGCCGAGCCCATCACCCTCAACGTGACCGAGATTTCGGGCAGCGGCGTCGACGTATACTCGCAGCCCTACTTTGTCGCCTATGTTAAGCAGCTGCTGGAGCAGGAGTTCTCGACCGACGTGCTCTTTAAGGGCGGCCTGACCGTCAAGACCACCATCGACCCCACGATGCAGCAGGTGGCAGAGAATGCCGTTCGCGAGCAGCTCGACACGCTCTCGCTCGACGGCCTGGACATGGGCATGGTCGTCGTCGATCCCAAGACCGGCTACATCAAGTGCATGGTGGGCGGCTACGACTACAACGCCGACGAGAACCACGTAAACCATGCCACGGCCAAGCGTCCCGTCGGCTCCACCTTTAAGGCCTTTACACTGGCAACTGCCATCCAAAACGGCATGAACCCCAACGTCACCCTCAACTGCAACTCGCCGCTCAAGGCCAAGGGCACCACGACCGAGGTCCAAAACTACGCCAAGCATAGCTATGGCAACATCACGCTTAAGCAGGCGACGGCATACTCCTCCAACACCGGCTACATCCAGGTGGCGGAAGCCGTCGGCAACAGCAAGATCATCTCACTCGTCAAAAAGCTCGGCATCGACCCCGCCAAGGACAACATCGAGGACGTTCCCGTCATGACGCTCGGCACCGGCTCGATCTCGCCGCTCGAGATGGCCGCCGCCTACGCGACGTTTGCCAACGGCGGCTACTATCGCCAGCCGATCGCCATCACCGAGATTGACTCTCGTACCGGTTCGGTGCTGTACCAGCACACCGACAATCCCTCACAGGTGCTTACCGAGGGCGAGGCCGCCGCGGTCACCGATGTTCTGTCCGGCGTCATGCAGGGCGGCGGTACGGGTGCTGCCGGTGCCCTGAGCGTCAACCAGCCCTATGCCGGCAAGACGGGCACCACCGACAACACCACCAACCTGTGGTTCTGCGGCTATACCCCGCAGCTGGCGTGCGCCCTGTGGACCGGCTATTCCGCGGGCGAGATCCCCATCCAAAAATACGGCACAGACCTGCTGGGCGACAGCACCAACCTGCCTGTCTTTAAGCGGTTTATGAACACCGTTCTGACCGGTACCGAGCGCGAGGAGTTTGCGACCGGAACGGCGCCCACCTACAAGAACAACAGCGTCTGGAAGTTCTACGGCACCAACAACTCCAAGAAGACGGAGAACGACGACAAGGACGAGAACGAGGACGAAGAGGAAACCACCACAACGACTACCACGACGACCACGACCACCGAGACCACGGGCGACGACACCACCGGCGGCACCGGTACGACCGGTGGCTCGACGGGCGGCTCCACTGGTGGTTCGACCGGCGGCGATGGCGGCACGCCTACGCCTACGCCTACGCCTACGCCTACGCCCACTCCCGACCCCTCGCCCACGCCTGACGATACGGTCGGCTAGAAATCATCCGGCCATAAGCAACAAGGCCCCCGAGCAGCCTATTGAACTGCTCGGGGGCCTTTTAGTTTGAAGCGACCTGGTGGGCGGTCTTTATACCGGCGAACAAAAAAGGGGGGTACCGACCAACGTCGATACCCCTTACAAACCACTATGTCAGCGCGCACGGTGCCGAGCGCACGACCCGCACGCCTACTTGCGAGAATTGCTCAGCTTATTGATCAGCGCCTCGAGACGCTCGCCGTCCTCGGCCGTCTGGGCAATAACCAAAATCGTATCGTTGCCGGCAAGCGAGCCAAGCACATCGGGCAACTCTGCCGCATCAACGGCGGCGGCGA
>CAJJYO010000228.1 GCA_905197385.1 uncultured Collinsella sp. | reverse complement strand
TCCATCAACAATCTGCAGCGTTCGGCCTCGCTGTTCCTGACCAAGACGCTGTTCTCGATGGGCCTGGCGGCGCTGTGCATCGCACTGCCGCCGTACCCCTTCGAGCCAATCCAGATGACGCTCATCAACTTCTTCTGCATCGGCGCGCCGGGCTTTGTGTTGGGCCTTGAGCCCAACAATGCTCGCGTGAAGGGTGCGTTTTTGACGAACGTACTCAAGCGTGCGCTGCCGGCGTCGATTGTGGTCATTTTGGCTGCGGCGCTCGATATCTTTGTGGCGCGCGTGTTTGGCTTTAGCCAGCTCACGCTGTCTACGATGTGCTTGCTTACGTCGTGCGCGGCGAGCGTCAGCCTGATCTGGCGCATCTCGCAGCCTCTCACGCCCTTACGTGTGGTGCTCTTTGTGTTTGTAGTCGCCGGCATCTTGGTGGGCGTTATCGGATTCCCGGAGCTGCTGTCTATTGCCAACCTGTCGATGGGTCAGATGGTTATCTTGGCTGTCATCGTGGTCTTTACCTGCTCGGTGTTCTTTAAGCTTGCCACGATGATGGATTCGCTCAAGCCGCGTCGTCGTCATGCCGCAACTGGTTTTGGCCGCGGTGTGCGTGTCCGCCTGGGTCGCGGTGGCGGCAAGGTGAGCTCGACGGGTTCGACGGCCGAGCGTTTTGCCAAGCGCGTCGCCGCCGATATGGCGCAGCGCCGCGAAGACCGCATCGTTCGCGAGGCCGAGGCCCGCGCACTCGAGGGCGTGGCCCAGGCCCAGCCCAAGATAAAGAAGAGTACCGGAGCCAAGCGCTCTCGCGTGACCAAGTCCGCCCAAGGCATCAAAGTCTCGATGCCAAGCAAAAAAAGAAGTAGCTACGCGCCCTGGCGATGTTGAATTGGTGCCTTGCTCCTGTGGGGCCGTGGCGATGTTATGCTCTAACCTCGATTGTTTGAATTGCTTCGAAAAGAGGATGCCGTGATCTGCCCGCATTGCCTTAAGACTATCGAGGACGGCGCCTCGTTCTGCCCCTACTGCAACGCCTATGTGGGTCCGGGCGATGGTCCCGAGCACACCGAGTTCGTGTTCTGTGAGGGCTGCGGTGCCCGTCTTTCTCCGCATGACCGCACGTGCCCAAAATGCGGACGCCCCGCTCCGGGTATCCTCTCCGAGGACGCGGCCGCATCCGACCTGGCAGCGGGCCGCACGGCGGGGTTTCCGCGCCTAACGCAAGAGCAGATCGATACCGAGGTGCCGCATGCGCCCGCTTCTGCCGCTGCGGTGCTTTCGGACGCCGCCGATCCTAACGAGACCTGCGTGCTGCCGGCTTTCGATAAGGATTTTGGTATCCCCAAGGTCGATATTCCCACGCCCGTTTCCCTGCATGACGATGCTCAAAAACCTAAGCGCAAGGTGCATCCCGACGAGGACGCCTATCACAAGCACAAGCGTCATATCCCCAAGCCGCTCATTATCATCGCGGTCCTTGCCGTCGTTTGCGGCGGTGCCTATTGGTTCGTGACGACCGATCCCATGGGTGTCATGCCTGGCTTCTACGACCAGTTTGGCCAAGCTGCACAGACCGCCTTCCCCACGCGCCAAAAGGGCGAGGCGACTGAGGACGATACCAAGCAGGACGATTCTGCCGAGGTGGTCCAGGAAGAAACCGTGCTCACCGATGATCAGCTCTATACCAGACTCGACGGTCTGTATCAGACCATCGTGTCCTACGGTGATGAGGACCAGATCGGCGAGGTCATCGATTCCTTTAACAACGGCTATCTCCGAACGCCGCTGTCCACCCGCCAGGAGCTGTCGCAGAGTGCCTACGCCCTGCGCGACCAGATCAAAAAGACGCAAGATGAGCTTAACAACCTTAAGTATCAGGACGATACGGTCTATGCGGACGACATCGCCCACTTAAAGCAGCTTGCCGAGTGGATGTACGAGCGTGTCGACGTGATCTGCCAGAGCTGGGATATCTCGCTGGCCATTCCCGATGGCGAGTCGATGAGTTCCCACCAAAGCGAGATCCTGGCGCCCATCGCACAGGGCGGCAACAGCGCGCTGAACCAGTACGACGCCAATGTGGGCTCCTGGAAGCCGCAGCAGCGTTCCCAAAATTAGTTCGCCATAGTCGGCATAACCTACGTGCGCAATTGATGTAAGCGCATGCTTATTGCTACAATTCGTACAAATATGCTTTAAACGCACGAGGAAGGAACCACATGTTTGGTTTTAAGAAAGAGCTCTACACGCCCGAGTATCAGCTTGCCGGCGACGAGTGCGCCGTTATCGAGACGTCGAAGGGTACCATCAAGGTCAAGTTTGACGGCGAGGGCGCTCCCATTCATGTCGCGAACTTCTGCGAGCTTTCCACGATGGGTTTCTATGATGGCCTTAAGTTCCATCGCTATGTGCCCGGCTTTGTCATTCAGGGCGGCGACCCCAATACCCGCGATATGTCCGGCGCCGACGTTGCTGCCGGCCTTGAGGGCCCCGACGGCATGCCCGGTACCGGTGGCCCCGGCTACTGCATCAAGGGCGAGTTTGCCACCAATCCGCGCAACAGCCATGTCGATGGTGCCCTTGCCATGGCACGCTCCATGGACCCCGATTCCGCGGGTTCGCAGTTCTACTTCTGCCTGGGCGCCCAGCATAACCTCGATTCCGGTTACACCGTCTTTGGTACCACGGTCGAGGGTCTCGATGTGATTTCGCAGCTGCGTGCCGGCGACGAGATCGTCCATGTCGAGATCGTTCACGAGTAAAGGGGACTTCCTTGAATAGCCA
>CAJJYO010000227.1 GCA_905197385.1 uncultured Collinsella sp. | reverse complement strand
GACGATGCTCACCTTTTCGGCACCGCAGCGCACGGCAGAGCGTGCCACGTCCATGGCCACGTTGCCGCCGCCGATGACGCACACGCGCTGGCCGCTCAGGTCGGGCAGCGCGTCGTCACCGATGGCGCGCAGCATCTTGACGGCCGACTCCACGCCGGGCGCCTCTTCGCCCGGAAGGCCGAGCTTCTTGTCGCTGTGGGCACCGATGGCCAGGTAGACGGCATCGAACTCGTCGCGAAGACGGGCGAGCTCATCGCCGTTCACGGAGTGGTCGAGTTCCACGTCGATGCCGGCGCTCAAGATCCAGTCGATCTCGGCCTGCAGGCGCTCGCGCGGCAGGCGGTAGCTGGGAATGCCGTAGCGCAACATGCCGCCCAAGTGGTGACGCTGCTCAAAGATCGTCACCTTATGGCCCATCACGGCCAGGTAGTAGGCACAGGAAAGGCCGGCCGGGCCGCCGCCGATCACGGCGACGCGCTTGCCGGTGTTATCGGCCACGCTGGGCTTGTAATCGTTGAGGTCGCTGTGCTCAACGGCGAAGCGCTTGAGAGCCAGGATGTTCATGGGGTCGTCGACCATGCCACGGCGGCAGTGCATCTCACAGGGATGCTCGCACACCAGGCCGCAGACGAGCGGCAGCGGATTGTTCTTGCGGATGACCTTGACGGCGTCGGCATAGCGGCCGGCCTCGACCAGCGAAATGTACCCGGGAATGTCGACGTGCGCCGGGCAGCCCGAGACGCACGGGACGCGGGCCTCGCGGTCAAAGCCGCAGGAGTGCTCGCGGATGTGATGCTCAAAATCGTCGCGGAAGCCGCGAATGGCCGTGAGTGCCATGGCGCCAGCTTCGTAGCCGATGGCGCAGTCGCTCGAAAGATAGATGGTACGGGCCGTGCGCTCAATCAGGTTGAGCGTGGACTCATCGGCACGCCCTTCGAGCACATCGGCGAGCAGGTCGCTCAGCGCGCTCAGCCCCACACGGCAGGGCGTGCACTTGCCGCAGCTCTGGGTGGAGCACAGGTTGACAAGCGCCGCCGTAAATTCAACGGGACACGGGGCGAGCGAACTCACCGCCAGACGGCGTCCGAGCGCATCGTGCAGGTCGTCCATGACGGCCTGAGCGTGGCTGCGTTCCATTACATGCAGTCGAGCCATAAGATCCCCTCTCACATGGCAGCCCGGAGGCGAGGCCGGGCGAAATTGCTACACGCACAACACTGACCTAAAAAGTTGTTAGGTCTCCACGCAGTTCGGCAGGCGGCATGAAATGTCACCCTCAGCGGTGAAAAAGAACATTACCGCAGATAAATGCCATATTTGATAAAACGCGTTACCAAATGACAATGCCCCACCCACGCAATCACGTGGACGGGGCATTGCTCATGGTATGCGGCCAGTGAGCCTGTTGCTTTTACTTAAGCTCGGGCCAGAAGTCCTTGTTGGCCTCGATCATGTCGTCGAGAACCTCCTTGGCGACCTTCATCGACGGCACAGTCTTGTTGAGCGTAAAGGCCTTGAGCGCCTTCTCGTACGAACCCTCGATCGTGGCCTCGACCACGAGCTTCTCGGAGTTCAGCTGCTGCATCATGAGGCCCTGCTGGAACAGCGGAATGTTGTCGCGGCTGATGACCTCGGGGCCGTTCTTGCCAATGTAGGCAGGCAGCTCGACCATGGCGTCGTAGGGCATGTTGGGGATAGCGCCCTTGTTCTCGCAAATGACCAGGAAGCGCTGCTTGGTATCGTTCTTCAGAGCGATGGCCAGATCGGCAATCCAGTCGCCGTGGCTGCCCGCATAGAACGTGCTCTCGTCGATCTCGCCGGTCTTCTCGTAGTGGTCGATGCCATCGAAGAGATTCTTCTCGCGCGTCTCCTCAACCTCGTTAGCACGGGTGCGCTCGGGGTTGGAATGCTCGACGAACTCCTTCTGCTGCAGGTAGTAGTTCAGATACGTGTTGGGCAGGTACTCCGGGAAGCACTCCATGATCTCGTACTCGCCCTTCCAGACGTAGTACCAGCTGCCCTTGGTGTGGCGGTTCTGCTCGGGATGCTCGTCGGCGGTCTCCTCGGGCTTCTTTGCCATGAGCGAGCCCATGCCCTTGAGGTAAGAATCGGGCAGCAGAATCTCATGCTCCTTGATGTACTCGCGCAGCTGCGGGAGCACCTCCTCGCCCTTGTGGCGGATCGAGGTGAACCAACCAAAGTGGTTGAGGCCAAAGTAATCGTACTCAACATCCTTCTTGTCGATATCGAGCGCGGCGCAAACCACGTCGATGATCGCGATCGGCATGTCGCAGATGTTGATGATGCGAGCGTTGGGACGCAGCACACGGCAGCCCTCGGAGACGATGGCGGCAGGGTTGGAGTAGTTGAGAATCCAGTAGTCCTTCTTGGCGTACTTCTCAACGTCATCGATCAGCTCGACCATGGGGAAGATGGTGCGCATGCCGTAGGCAAGGCCGCCGCAACCGCAAGTCTCCTGACCCACGCAGCCGTGGCGCAGCGGAATCTTCTCGTCCTGCTCGCGCATGGCGTAGCCGCCCACGCGCATCTGGGCAAACACGAAGCTCGCGTCGGTAAAAGCCGTCTTTTTGTCGGTGGTCACCGTAAGCTTGATGTCCAGGCCAAGGTCCTCGTGCAAAATCCAGTCCACGAGCACGCCGATCTTGCGCTGACGCTCCTCGTTGATGTCGTACAGACGAATCTCGTCAACGTCGAGCTCGTCCTTGCGCAGGGCAATGGACTTGACGATGCCGGGGGTAAAGGTGGATCCGCCACCACACAGA
>CAJJYO010000226.1 GCA_905197385.1 uncultured Collinsella sp. | reverse complement strand
GCGAGTTCCGCACGAGCCGAAGGCCACTTAATGTGGCCTTCGTGCGAGCAGGACTGCCCGAGCAGGAAACCTTATGCCCCGCCCCTCCGGAGCCACACGGGAGCCACCGCTAAGTTATCCCCCGGCATTCAGAAAATCTAAGTGCCAAAAAATAAGATTTTTTGACTCCGTGTTGTATAACCCGCCATTCGTGGGTACCATTCAACGCGTACGCAAACAAAAAGGGTTAATTCGCGTGGCATAACCACGCGGCCCAAAAAGGAGGAGACAAGCATGTCGTCTTTGAAGCCGCTTGCAGATCGTGTTCTGGTCAAGCCCGACGAGGCCGAGCAGAAGACCGCTTCTGGTCTGTACATCGCCAGCAACGCTCAGGAGAAGCCGCAGCGCGGCACCATCGTTGCCGTTGGCGCCGGCAAGGTCAACGACAAGGGTGAGCACATCCCCATGGACGTCAAGGTCGGTGACGTTGTCATCTATGGTAAGTTCGGTGGCAACGAGGTCAAGGTCGACGGCGAGAAGTATCTGCTGATGCGCGCCGACGACATCTACGCGGTCGTTGAGGCTTAGTCTCGTCAGAATCTCTGATTCGTCTTTGAACGCGCCCGCCGCATAGGACTCGGAAGCGGCGACGCGAGTCACATTTCTTTTGGAGGATTACCTACCATGGCAAAGAACATTACGTTCAACACCGATGCCCGCGCTAAGCTCGCCAAGGGCGTCAACACTCTGGCCGACGCCGTTACCGTCACCATGGGCCCCAAGGGTCGCTACGTTGCGCTGCAGCGCACGTTCGGTGCCCCGACCATCACCAACGACGGCGTTTCCGTCGCCAAGGAGATCGAGCTCGAGGACAACATCGAGAACATGGGCGCTCAGCTGGTGAAGGAGGTCGCCACCAAGACCAACGACACCGTGGGTGACGGCACCACCACCGCAACCCTGCTCGCTCAGGCCATCGTCAACGACGGCCTGCGCAACGTCGCCGCTGGCGCCAACCCGCTGGCCATCCGTCGCGGCATCGACAAGGCCGTTAACGCCGCCGTCGCCGAGATGAAGAAGCAGGCCAAGCCGGTTGAGACCAAGGAGCAGATCGCTTCCGTCGGTACCATCTCCGCCGGTGACCCCGAGGTCGGCGAGAAGATCGCTGAGGCCATGGAGGTCGTGGGCAAGGACGGCGTCATCACCGTCGAGGATTCCCAGACGTTCGACATCACCATCGACACCGTCGAGGGCATGCAGTTTGATAAGGGCTATGTCTCCGCTTACTTCGTCACGGACAACGACCGCATGGAGGCCGTGATGAAGGATCCGTACATCCTCATCACCGACCAGAAGATCTCCAGCGTTCAGGACATCATGCCCGTTCTCGAGGCTGTCCAGCGCGCTGGCCGTGGCCTGCTCATCATCGCTGAGGACATCGACGGCGAGGCTCTGCCGACCCTGGTCCTCAACAAGATCCGTGGCGCCCTCAACGTCTGCGCCGTCAAGGCCCCGGGCTACGGCGATCGCCGCAAGCGCATCCTCGAGGACATCGCCGTCCTCACCGGTGGCCAGGCTGCCCTGGACGAGCTGGGCGTGAAGGTCGCTGACATCACCGCCGATATGCTCGGTACCGCTAAGTCCGTCACCATCTCCAAGGACAACACCGTCGTCGTCGGCGGCGCTGGCTCCAAGGAGGCCATCGACGCCCGTATCGCTCAGATCAAGGGTGAGATGGAGAACACCACCTCTGACTTCGACCGTGAGAAGCTCCAGGAGCGCCTGGCCAAGCTCTCCGGTGGCGTTGCCGTCATCAAGGTCGGCGCTGCTACCGAGTCTGAGCTCAAGGAGATCAAGCACCGCGTCGAGGACGCCCTGCAGGCAACCCGCGCTGCTGTTGAGGAGGGCATTGTCGCTGGCGGCGGCGTCGCCTTCATGGACGCTGCTCCTGCGCTCGATGCCGTCGAGATCGATGACCCCGAGGAGAAGATCGGCGTCGACATCGTCAAGAAGGCTCTGACCGCTCCGGTCGCCACCATCGCCAAGAACGCTGGCTTTGAGGGCGCTGTCGTGGTCGACAAGGTCGCCGAGCTGCCCGCCGGCCAGGGTCTCAACTCTGCCAACGGCGAGTGGGGCGACATGATCGAGATGGGCGTCCTCGACCCCGTCAAGGTCAGCCGCGTCACCCTGCAGAACGCTGCTTCTGTCGCCAGCCTGATCCTCATCACCGAGGCCACCGTCTCCGATGTGCCCAAGAACACTCAGCTTGAGGACGCAATCGCTGCTGCTACCGCTGGTCAGCAGGGCGGCGGTATGTACTAAGGCCGACAAGGTCTAGAACTCCCACCGGGAATCCGGGGGCGGGACGGGGACTTCTCTCCGGAACGTCCTCGGACATGCAAAGAGGCTCCTATTTGGCAAGGTGTTTTTTAGAATTCATTTTGCGCTCGGCCTCGAAGGCTTGCCTGTCCCAATCGAGCGGAAGTCCCGCCTCGACCCATGCCTCGTAGGCCCTCCTTATGGGCTTGAGTTCCCTTTGGCCCCTCTCCAGCATCGAGATGTACTTCTCGCTGGTGCCCAGTATGGACGCCGCCCTCACCTGGCTGACCCTCGCCGCGCGCCTGGCCGCCACGAGCTCCGAGGCGTCCTCGGGCCTCCTGATCTCGTGCGGGCGCATCAGCGCCCGGTACGCCTCCCTGGCCACGTAGCGCTTGAGGCACCTCATGACCTCCCTGTCGCTCTTCCCCCGCGCCCTGGCCCTCTCGGCGTACTCGGCGGTCTCGGGGTCGCGCATGACCCTCTGCC
>CAJJYO010000225.1 GCA_905197385.1 uncultured Collinsella sp. | reverse complement strand
CTGATGAGTATCAGCAGGTTCCCAAGAGCGTTGCCGACAAGATCATGGCCGAGCGAAAGATTTCCTCGAACGAACTTGCCGAAAGGATTGGAACCACGCCCGTGAACCTGTCCCGTATTAAAAAAGGGCATATTCGCGGCATTCGCTTCAACACACTCGAGCAGCTATGCCTCGCCCTTCGTTGCCAACCCGGAGACCTTCTCGAAGTCATGAGCGAAGAGGATGCCCGAAAGGAGTTCGGACTCGATTGGTCCGCCGAGGATTAGAGGGCGGTCGTACTCGCCCTGCACACGGGGATGCGAATCGGCGAGGTCTGCGGCCTTCGGTGGTGCGATGTGGATTTCGAGACGGGCCTGATCTCGATCAGACACTCGGTGGCGTACGCGAAGGGAATGGGTTCGTTCATCAAGGACACCAAGACCCATGACGCCAGGGGTATCCCCATCGACCCGGTCGGCCTACTCCCCTTCCTGAAGGAGACCCACGAGATCGACTGCGGAAAGCTGCGCTTGCGCGGCCTTACCGGGGCGATCGAGATCGGGGGCTGCTACATCCTGTCGGAGCCGGGCGCGACCTTCGCGACGACAAGCTATATCCGCAGGGCGTTCAAGACGTTCTCGGAGACCAACGGCCTCATGGGCACCAACGACGAGCTGATCACGTTCCACGGCCTTCGCCACACGTTCGCAACGCAGTGGATCCGCCAAGGCGGCGATATCAAGGCGCTCCAATCGATCCTCGGCCACAAGGACGCCATGGCGACGCTCAACGTCTACGCCGACATCGAGCCCATCTCCAAAATCCATAACATGCTGCGCGCCACGCCGTGCCTTTGGCGCGGGCACCTCGGGCCGAGGGTCGATCCGGGTCCCATGTTCCAACAGAGGATCCAGGAGTCCATCGAGACGCTCCAGGCGTTCGGCTACGGCATCACCGAGCCGGACGACCGAAATATCGCCATACGCGACGTGAAGACGAACAGTTGGCTCTAGCTCACCGAGTACGCGGCAGTGCTGGGCCCATCTCGACTGAGGTCACGGTGGTCCGATAGGGGCGCCGCCCGCGGCATGCGCCGCGGAGCGGTATCCCCTACCGAAGGGCGGGGATGCCCTCCGCTTCCAGTTCGGAATCAGCCGTCGGAGGCGTTCGGCTGACTGCAGGAACGGCCTGTCCGCTCAATGTGTTCGGCTGAGATCGGAAATCAACCCAACACGAGCCGGACACGCGCCAGACGGCTCTTCCCCGTACGGCCTTCCCCCTTACGCTCATGTTGCAGGCATGTAACGCCGCAGCGAGCGCGCCTTTTTTGCGCCAGACAGGTACAATGATGAACACTGTACCGTAGCGGAGCGCCCCGCGCGCGCCGCAATCACGCGAAAGGGTTTCCCATGGCCGAGATCTCGTCCTCCCGTATCGTCATCACCGTCCTTGGCAAGAACCGCCCCGGCATCGTCGCCGGCGTCACCCGTGTCCTAGGCGAGGCCAACGTCGACATCCGCGACATCACGCAGTCCATTATCGAGGACATCTTCACCATGACCATGCTGGCCGATACCGCCGAGTCCAAGCTCGACTTCGCCGAGCTGCAGAAGGCGCTGGCCGAGGCCGGCGAGCTTTCGGGCGTCAACGTGTCCATCCAGCGCGAGGACGTCTTCAACTTTATGTACCGCCTGTAGCGAGCAAGCCGCTGGGGATAGCCTGACGCGCGCATGCCCATGCAAGTCACCCCGATGCGGCCCGGAGAGGAGCGCGCATGGCCTACGACGCCAAGAAAATCTATTACCGCTTCGATGACCACTTGAGCCGCCTGGTTCTGGATTACGAAGCAAGCCGCCAGATTTCGTCTGAGAGCGAAAACCTCTACCACGGCCTGCCGACCGACCCTTATGACGAGGGCCTGTTTGTCGAGCACAATGTCAAGCGCGGCCTGCGCAATGCCGACGGCTCGGGCGTGGTTGCGGGCCTCACTCGTATCTCGGATGTGCACGGTTACAACAAGGTCGACGGAAAGGTCGTGCCCGATCAGGGCAAGCTCACGCTTCGCGGCTACAGCATCGAGGATCTGGTCAACAATGCCCAGGCCGAAAATCGCTACGGCTACGAGGAAGTCGCCTATCTGCTTATCACGGGTTCGCTACCCAACAAGGAAGAGCTCGACGGCTTCTGCGAGCGCCTAGGTGCCTTTAGACATCTGAGCGACGAGTACGTCAAAGAGTTCCCCATGACCACGGTGTCGTCGAGCATCATGAACGTGCTCCAGCGCGCCGTGCTGCTGCTCTACGCCTTCGATGCCGAACCAGACGCGATCACGCCCGAGCACGAAATCGACGTCGCCATTTCCATGCTCGCACGTCTCCCGCGCATCGCCGCCTTCGCACACATGGCCTCGATCGCCAAGCTTCGCGGCTCCGAGGTTCACGTGCCGCACCCCACGCCCGGTCTCTCCACCGCCGAGACCATCCTACAGGTCCTGCGCGGCGGCATGGCGTTCACCCGCGATGAGGCCATGCTGCTCGACGTGATGCTCATGCTGCATGCCGAACACGGCGGCGGCAACAACTCCACGTTCGCCTGCCGAGTGCTGTCCTCTTCGGCCACCGACCCGTATTCTGCCTACGCTGCGGCTATCGGCTCGCTCAAGGGTCCGCGCCACGGTGGCGCCAACGCCAAGGTCGTGTCCATGCACGAGGACATCCGCGCGCATGTTTCCAACTGGGAGGACGAGGACGAGGTCGCGGCCTACCTGGGCAAGATCCTCGACAAGCAGGCCTTCGACGGCACCGGCCTCATCTACGGCATGGGCCACG
>CAJJYO010000224.1 GCA_905197385.1 uncultured Collinsella sp. | reverse complement strand
GGCAAGCTGACCGCTGCCACCGATCTGGACGTGGAGTATACGAACCCCGAGTACCACTACAACGCCTCCCTGTACGAAAAGCGCGTCTACAACGGCTGGGGCAAGGCTGAGCCGGACGCAGAGCTGCGCTTCGGCCCCAACATCAAGGACTGGCCCGAGATGCCTGCCCTGACCAACGACCTGCTGGTCAAGGTCTGCTCCTACATCACCGACCCCGTCACCACCACCGACGAGCTGATCCCCTCCGGTGAGACTTCTTCCTATCGCTCCAACCCCGAACGTCTGTCGGAGTTCGCTCTGAGCCGCCGCGATCCCCAGTACGTCTCCCGTAGCAAGGTCATGCGCCAGATCGAACGCGACCGCGAGGCGGGCAAGGCCCTTCCCGAGGAAGTCCTGAACGTCTATGCTGCCCTGACTAAGGCTGGTGTGAAGAACGATCCCGCCCACACCGACATCGGCTCCACCATCTTCGCCAATATGCCCGGCGACGGTTCCGCCCGTGAGCAGGCCGCTTCCTGCCAGCGTGTCATGGGTGCATCCGCTAACTTTGCCAAGCAGTACGCCACCAAGCGTTACCGCTCCAACTGCATCAACTGGGGCATGACGCCCTTCCTCGTAGAGAACCCCGAGGTGTTTGAACTGGGCGATTACATCTTTGTGCCCGGCATCCGCGAGGCAGTTCTCGAGAACAAGGCCAGTTTTACTGCTTACGCCGTCAAACCGGACGGCACCGTGACCGCCTTCCCGGTCTCCACCGGTGCCCTCACCGAGCCGGAGCGTCAGATCATCGCCGACGGCTGCCTCATCAACTACTATCGGAACAACCAGTAAGCAACCATTCTCCCAGAGAATGGTTCAAGATTGGATCTGACGATTTTACAAACGTCCGGTCTTAAGGTATCATAGTTTCAGAGTCGGTCTGCTGCTCTCCGAAACCGGGGAACGGTGGATCGGCATTGTGGTGGCTCGGAAACTATGCCAAAATGGAATATGTCTTGTGTACAAGAGAAATTTTTGGCGATTCTTAACGAATATTAAGACTGGCGCTATGCCTTTTGTAAGATTGTCCGATTATGATAGAACCATCAGGAGCGGCGCAGTGAGGCGCTGCTCCGCAAGTACGGTATAACGATTGAAGAAACCACCTGTCAAGGAGGAAAAAAGCATGGAGATCAAGAAAGCAGCCACGGCTGGCACTCTGGAATCCAGCGACTGCATGGTGACCGTCGAGCCGGGTGAGGGCAAGATCGATTTCTCCCTCGAAAGCTCCGTCATCCATCAGTACGGCAACCAGCTGCGCAAGGTCGCACTGGAGACCCTGAAGAATCTGGACATCGACAACGTCCGCATCACCATCGTGGACAAGGGCGCACTGGACTGTACCCTGAAGGCCCGCATCGAGGGCGCGGTGTTCCGCTCTGTTGACCAGTATGAGAATCTGCCTTGGGGAGGTGCCATTCGATGAATAATCCGAACAAGAAGCGCCTGCGCCGCACGATGATGTTCCTCAATGCGCAGAAGCCCGGCCTCATCAAAGACCCTTACATCTATAAGGCCGACTCCCTGATGCTGGACCTCGAGGACGCTGTCGCCGAGAACCAGAAGGATGTCGCCCGTTTCAGCCTGTATCACGCCCTGAAGACCGTGGATTACCGCGGTGCAGAGCGCGTCGTCCGCATCAACGGTCTGGACACTCCCTACTGGCGGGAAGACATCCGTGCCTGCGTGGCCGGCGGCTGCGATTCCATCCGCATCCCCAAGACCGAGCACGCCGAGGACGTCCGCCGCGTGGCTGCTGCCATCGCCGAGGACGAGAAGACCTATGGCCGTCCTGAGGGCGAAGTCCTCATCATCGCCGCTCTGGAGTCTGCCCGCGGCGTCATGAACGCTCTGGAGATCTGCGAGTCTGACGAGCGCCTGTTCGGCATCGCACTGTCCGGCGGCGACTACACCAAGGACCTGCAGACCCACATCACCGGCACCGGCATTGAGCTGATGGGTGCCCGCCAGCAGATGATCATTGCAGCCCGCGCAGCAGGCGTGCAGTGCTTCGACACCGTTTACACCGACCTGAAGGACATGGACGGCTTCCGCAAGGACGTCGAGAACATCCACCTGATGGGTTTCGATGGCAAATCCATCATCAACCCCCGTCAGATCCCCATCGTCCACGAGATCTTTACGCCCACCCAGAAGGACATCATCTTCGCTGAGAAGGTCGTCAAGGAAATCGACAGCAAGAAGGCACTGGGCATCGGCGTCTTCACCGTTGACGGCAAGATGATCGACATCGCCTTCTACGACGGCGCAAAGCGCACCATCGATCTGGCCAAGGCATCCGGCGTGTATAAGGGGGATTTGTAATTATGTTGAACGCAGTCGGCAGAGAAATTCCCGAAGAGATCCTCGAGCGCACCGGCAAAGAGGTCTTCCAGGGCAACAATTATAAAGACGGCAAGGCCTTCCAGAAGGCCAGCCCGAAGGTCACCCCCGTGATGCGCAATGACCACGACAAGATGGTCAAGGACATCCACGAGGCTCTGGTCAAGTGCAATGCCCACGACGGCATGACCGTCTCGTTCCACCACCACTTCCGCGAGGGCGACCTCGTGGTCTGCATGGTCATGGAGGAGATCCACAAGATGGGCTTCAAGAACATCACCCTGAGCGCAAGCTCTCTGGGCAAGGCTCATGACGCCCTCGTCCCCATGATCGAGGACGGCACCATCGTCAACATCGAGTCTTCCGGCGTCCGCGGCAAGATCGGCGATGCTATTTCTCATGGCAAGCTGAAGGGCCTGGCTACCA
>CAJJYO010000223.1 GCA_905197385.1 uncultured Collinsella sp. | reverse complement strand
TTTTTTAATCCCCGTCCCAGAAAAATCACCGACACGTGAAAGGGGTCCCTATGGACCTTGCTGACATCCGCCAGGCCATCGATGGCATCGACACCACGCTCCTCAACAGCTTTGTCGAGCGCATGGACATTGCCACCGAGGTCGCCAAGTCAAAAATCGAGATGGGCAAGGCCGTCTTCGACCCCGCCCGCGAGCGCTCCAAGCTCAACAACCTCGCCAGCCGCGCGCCCGAGCGCTACGAGGCACAGACCATCGCCCTGTTTCGTCTCCTCATGAGCATGAGCAAGGCCGAGCAGCAGCGCTACATCAACGAACTCAAGGGCATCACCGTGTCGCAAAAGGCCCACGCCACGGCTGCAGCCTCCGACACGCCCTTCCCTCAAACGGCCACCGTTGCCTGCCAGGGCGTGGAAGGTGCCTATAGCCAGATCGCCGCGTGCAAACTCTTCGACGTGCCCGACATCGTGTTTTTCGAGACCTTCGAAGGCGTTATGCGCGCTGTGCGCGACGGCTTCTGCGAGTTTGGCGTGCTGCCCATCGAGAACTCCACCGCCGGCTCGGTCAACGCCGTCTACGACCTGCTCGCCCAGTTCGACTTCCACATCGTGCGCTCGCTGCGACTCAAGATCGATCACAACTTGCTCGTCAAGCCCGGCACCAAGCTCACGGACATACGCGAGGTCTACAGCCACGGCCAAGCTATTGCCCAGTGTGCCGGCTTTATCGAGGGCCACGGCCTACATGCCACCAAGTACCCCAACACGGCCATGTCGGCCGAGATGGTCGCCAGCTCCGAGCGCACCGATGTTGCCGCCATCGCATCGCGCAGCTGCGCGGCACTCTATAGCCTGGAGGTGCTGGAGCCCAACATCCAGGACTCGGACAACAACTACACGCGCTTTGTCGTCATCAGCCGCGAGCCGCGCGTCTACCCCGGCGCCAACCGCACCTCGCTCATGATCACCACAGCCAACGAGCCGGGCGCGCTCTATCGCGTACTCGAGCGCTTCTACGCGCTCAATATCAACCTCATCAAGCTCGAGAGCCGCCCCATCCCCGGCCGCGACTTTGAGTTTATGTTCTACTTTGACCTGGACTGCCCCTTTGGCAGCAAGGCCCTCGACGACCTACTCGATTCGATCGACGACGTGTGTGAGAGCTTCACCTACTTTGGCAGCTACACGGAGGTGCTCTAGATGACCGATACCGCCGCAACCCGCCCCTACGGCGTGCTGGGCCGCGTGCTGGGCCACAGCTACACCTCAACCATCTACAAAGAGCTCGCTGGGCTCGATTACGTGCGATTTGAGCGCGAGCCCGAGGACCTCGCGGCCTTTATGACGGGCGACGAATGGGAGGGCACCAACGTGACCATCCCCTACAAGCGCGCCGTCATGGACTACCTGGACGAACTGAGCCCGCTCGCCGAGCGCATGGGCAACGTCAACACCATCACACGCCTGCCCGACGGCCGCCTACGCGGCGACAACACCGACTACTTCGGTTTTCAGTGCTTGGTCGAGGAGCTGGGCGTTGAGGTTGCCGGTAAGAAGGCCCTCGTGCTCGGCGCCACCGGCGGTGCCGGCACCACGGCAAGTTTGGTGCTAGGAGACTTGGGCGCCATCGTCGTACCCGTGGGTCGCACGAGCGAGGTCAACTACGGCAACATCGCGCAGCAGTCCGACGCCGCCCTGCTCGCCAACTGCACGCCTGCCGGCATGTTCCCCCACTGCCCCGACGCGCCTTGCACACTCGAAGGGCTCGATGCGCTCGAAGGCGTTATCGACATTGTCTACAACCCCGCCCGCACGGGACTCATGCTCGAGGCCGAGCGCCGCGGTATCCCCTGCATCGGCGGCCTGCTGATGCTCGTGGCCCAAGCGGCACAGGCCGTCGAGCGCTATACCGGCCAGGTCACCCCGCGCGAGCGCATCTTGGATGTAACGGAGCGCTTGTCACGCCGCGAACAGAACATCGCCCTGATTGGCATGCCGGGCTCGGGCAAGACCCGCGTGGGCGAGCAGATCGCTCAGCTCACGGGCCGCGAGCACATCGACCTCGATCGCGCCCTCGAGGAGCGCCGGGGCATGCCCTGCGCCGACTTTATCGTCAAGTGCGGCGAGGCGGCCTTCCGCGAGCAGGAGACGGCAGCGCTGGCCGACATCTCCAAGCGCAGCGGCTTGGTGCTCTCCACCGGCGGCGGCGTGGTTACGCGCGACGAGAACTACCCTCTGCTGCACCAAAACAGCCAGATCGTGATGCTCAACCGCAAGCTCGACGAGCTCGCCCACAAGGGCCGCCCCATCACCGCGCGCGACGGCATCGACAAGCTGGCCGAGCAGCGCATGCCGCGCTACCGCGCTTGGGCCGACTACATCATCGACTCACGCGACTGCGCCGCCAACACCGCCCGCGCCCTCCTCGACACCCTCCCACCCGCTCTCTAACCAAAACCGCCACAAAGGGGACAGGCACCTTTGTGGTGGTTTACCGTCTGATCACGCCGCGGTGACGCTCAACTACACCAGTACGTCGACAAGCGAGCGCTTGGGTACGTGGTGCACCTGCGCCTCGTCGCGCCAATAATTGATGGAGCCGTCGGGGTTGGAATCGATCGCATCGATCACCTGTGTCTCGGTCGGAACGCCAAACGCCATGATCAGCTTGAGCTCATACTTGTCGTTATCGAGCCCCATGGCATCGATCGCGTGGGGCGTAAAGGCCTTGAACATACAGGCTGCCACCTCGGGCGTGGCGCTGCGGGCGGCGAGCATCATCGTCTGCGCGGCAATGCCCGTGTCGACCTCGGTAATGGGAGCGGCGGGCTT
>CAJJYO010000222.1 GCA_905197385.1 uncultured Collinsella sp. | reverse complement strand
GTGCCAAGTGCATCAAGAGTGTCCCCTTTGACCAGTCGTTTAAGAACGTCCCCAACGACTACTTGCTTGCGAACAGCCAGACTAGGATGATCACCAGGATTGCGGCGACGATGCAGACGATGGCGCCGGTGAATTTGATGCGTGAGTCGCGGGTACGCTCGCGCACCGCGTCCTCGGTGGCCTCCAGCTGGGCGACTTCTCGCTCGGTCTCGGCGTGTTCGGCTTTGTCTCGGGCCAAGGATCCTGCAAGCGACTCAGTGATCTCTGGGTGGTCGTGCACTTCGGTCGCCTGTTCGATGATCGACTGCGCATGTGCGGCATCTGCTTGGGCGTTGGCGATGGTCTGCTCCTGCTCGCGGCGTGCCTTGTCCTCCGCGGCGATCTTCTCGCGCAGTTCGCGCTGACGAGTCGCGGCGGCGGTCTTCGCCGTCTGCAGCTCGTCGCGCGCGGCATCGGCTTCGGTCGTCACGGCTTGGTGCGCGCGTTTTGCGTCGGCGATAGGGGCTTGAGCCTGCTCGACGGCCTGCTCGGCTGCGGCAAGCGAGTGCTCAAGGTCGGCGGTGATGCGCGGGACATCTTCTTCGGCTTTACGCAGGGCGTCTGCCGTGTCGGAAATCTGCATCGAGAGCTCGCTGGTGTGCACCGTATAGTTGGCGGGATTTGCCGAGGGATTGCGTTGCAGCTCGGCATACTCATGACGCAGCGTCTCGAGCTGGGCGCGCGTGGCGTCGACGGTTTGTTGTGCGGCGGCAATGCCGGCGTCTCGCTCTGCCTTCACCTTGTCGCGGA
Organism: uncultured Collinsella sp.; assembly: GCA_905197385.1. GTDB lineage: Bacteria > Actinomycetota > Coriobacteriia > Coriobacteriales > Coriobacteriaceae > Collinsella. Next base: position 2,052 of record CAJJYO010000222.1, on the reverse strand, counting down.
TGCGCTTGGAATCCTCAAGACGTCGAACGAGGCGGTTGCCGGTCTCGCGCGAGCTCGCCTCGCGGGCCTCCACGGCATCGAGCGCGGCCTTCAGACGGAGCTCAGTCGCGTCATCCTCTGTCTTCATTTGTTCGAGCTGACCCTTGAGCTCTGTCGCTTTGGAGGCGTGGGCATCACGATCAATCTCGGCGGCCGCTGCAGTCTTTTGGGCCGTGGCAATCGCCTGGCGCTGGTCGGCGACGATCTGGTCGTAGCGGCCTGCGATATCCTGGCGCGTCTCGAGTTCCTCGGTCTGGTCGGCAATGCGCTGCTCAAGTTCGGCCAGGTGGGCACGGGCATCGGCAAGTGCCTTTTTCGCGGCGTTCATCTCGCGCATGGCCGAGGCGCCCTGGGCGATAAAGGTGCCCACGGCGTTCGCGGTGTTCGAAACGGCGGTCCCCAGATCGCGGCTCGCGGCGGGGGAGTGCGGGGCGGTCGGGTGAGCGGTGTCGGCAGCGTCCGCATCGGTAGCCTGCGGCGCGGCGATATTGCCGGTGCCGCCCTCGACCACAGAAAAGCCTGCTGCGTGCGGGTCGACCGCATCGGCGCCAATCGTGGGATGCTCGAGCTGCAGAAACGAGGGCATGGCGCTGCCCTGGTCGGCAACCGGAGTCTCGCCGGGTACGAAGGTCGAGGCTGCCTCGGCGGCCTCCTCTTCCTCGGCGTCAACGTCAGCGTCGGCCACGGCGTCTTTCATCGCTTTGACGGCATCCATCATGGAGTCCATGACGGCGTCGAGCTCTTCTTCCGAAGAAATCTCGATAGGGCCCGCAGCTTGCGGAGCAGCATCCTGTACGGGGTGGTCGTCCTGAGCGGGCGCATCGTCGTTTTGCTCGCCTGCATCTTCGGCGCCGGGGGTTTCCGCCGTAGCGCTTTCGTCTAAGATGGGGTCGTCGAGGCCAATATCATCGCAGGTCACAGCGTCAGCATCTGCAGTGACGTCTGCGGAATCATCAATATGCTGTTGAGTCTGGGGGTCCAGCTCGTCTGTCATAGGCATGTGCTCCTCATCGTTGTTTGTCACCCTATGATAAAGTCTCGCGCCGACATCCCGCGCGCTGCAGCAAAGTTTCAAAACGTGTTCGATGGCTCGCGTCGATAGCAAAAACTCGGCCACTTTATCCAGTTTGTACTTGACAATCCCTTCGCCGAAAGACGTTATGCCGTTCGCCTGCCGAGGCCTTTTCTTTTCACTTGAACCCGTTAAAGTTGCATTTCAGCTTTTGTCGCGTTTATTTGGATGCGCGCAGTCGGCGGGTGCGCCCGTCGCGATTTGAAAGGACTTTATATGGGACTTTTCACTGGTAAGACCGTGATCGTCACCGGCGGTGGCAAGGCCACGCTCAAGGACGGCTCCGCTGGCTCCATCGGCTACGGTATCGATATCGCTTTTGCCAAGGAGGGCGCAAACCTCGTCATTACCGGCCGCAACGTTGCCAAGCTCGAGGCTGCCAAGGAATCCCTCGAGGCCGAGTACGGCGTCAAGGTTCTGCCTGTTCAGGCCGATGTCTCGGCTGGTCAGGACAACGAGGCCGTCGTCCAGAACGTCATCGACAAGGCCATTGAGGAGTTCGGCCGCATCGACGCCGTCGTCAACAATGCTCAGGCCAGCGCTTCGGGCGTGACGATCGCCGATCACACCATGGACCAGTTCAACCTCGCCATTTACTCCGGTCTGTATGCCACCTACCTGTACATGCAGAAGGCCTACCCGCACCTGAAGGAGACCAAGGGCTCCGTGGTCAACTTTGCTTCGGGCGCCGGCCTGTTTGGCAACTATGGCCAGTGCAGCTACGCCGCTGCCAAGGAGGGCATCCGCGGTCTGACCCGCGTCGCTGCCAACGAGTGGGGCAAGGACGGCATCAACGTCAATATCGTTTGCCCGCTTGCTTGGACCGCCGCGCTCGAGAACTTCCAGGATGCCTATCCCGAGGCGTTCAAGGCCAACGTCCACATGCCGCCGGCAGGCCACTACGGCGACGTCGAGAAGGAAATCGGCCGCGTTGTCGTTCA
>CAJJYO010000221.1 GCA_905197385.1 uncultured Collinsella sp. | reverse complement strand
GCATGGGGATGTCGTTGTAGGTGTCGCCCACGGCGGCGGCGTCGGCAATATCGATGCCCAGGTGCTCGCACAGGTGAGCGACGCCGGCGCCCTTGTCGACGCCCAGGTTCATAAAGTCGATCCACTCGCGCCCAGCGTTGGTGACGTAGAGCTTGTCCGAGAACTCGGGGCTATAGGTCTCGCGGAAAGCGGGCTCGGCGTCGTAGCCGGGGAAGAAGACCGAAATCTTGTTGGACTCGAAATCAATGCCCTCAAAGCTGTCGACGTAGTTGATTGTGTTGTAGTAGACGCTGATCTCGTCGTGGTATTGATGGTCGCGGGCAAGCACGTAGAACTCGTCGAAGCAGCACAGGACGGGGACAGCGCGAGGATCCTCCGAGGCACGGTTCAAGACCTGCTGATACAGCTCCACGTCAATATTGCTCTTATAGATATAGCCGCCGCGATAGATCACGCAAGCTCCGTTGTCGGGACAAAAGGCGAGGCGGTTCTTGATGCCCTCGAACATCTCCTCGAGCTTGGGGGCGGGACGTCCGCTGGCGGGGCAGAATACGATGCCGGCGTCGGCGAGCTTGTCCAGGCGCTCATCAAGACCCTGGGGCAGCACACGCTCGTCGGTCAGCAGCGTCTTGTCCATATCGACGGCGAGAATCTTAATGTTGCCGATGTTGGCGTCCGATTCGTAAGTTTGCATAAAAATGCGCCTTTCGTTTCGAGATTGTTTCAGACGTTATAACCATCAACTAGTAGTCGAGCGTATTTTCGCAGGAATGGTGCGTATTTGCACCACGCTTCACAAAGTAATGAAAAAACTTTTCAGAAATTTGAATTTGTCGCTTGTGCTGCGGGCACTTTAGCGTAATATAGCGACCATCGAAAACGGAGACGGAAAAACAACCGCTTACCGAGGAAAAGGTACCGTTTACGATATTAGAATTGCGCTCGGCGATAGGTGAAAGGAGAGGCAGATGCAGTTCGTAACGATCATCACCACTGCAGACAATGCCATCCGACGCCAGCGCGCAATTTCCCGACGACGATAACAATCGTCTCTGTCCGCATGGGGCGAATTGCCTCAACAGAGTCATTTTGAGGTCGTTGGGTTTTAGCACGACATTGCTGCATGTTTCTAGGGCATGTATGTGCTGATTTTTGCTATTTAACCTGATATTGCACGGTTTTTGACCTCAAGGTGACTTGCAACTGACCGATGTTCTAACTAGCTACCAAGGGCGAAAGGAAACAGCCATGAGCAAGGAAAAAGTCGTTCTCGCATATTCCGGTGGTCTTGATACATCCGTATGTGTCAAATGGCTCCAGGACGAGAAGAATCTCGATGTCGTTTGTGTCTGCGGCAACGTGGGCCAGGAAGAGACCGGACTGGATGCCAAGAAGCAGAAGGCGCTCGACCTGGGCGTTCTCGATTGCCAGGTGCTCGACCTGCGCGACGAGTTCTCTGATGAGTTCCTGACTAAGGCCATCGCAGCAAACTCCATGTACGAGAACAAGTACCCGCTGCTCTCCGCTCTTTCCCGCCCGCTGCTCGCCAAGAAGCTTGTTGAGGTCGCCCACGAGTTTGGCGCGACCTACGTCGCCCACGGCTGCACCGGCAAGGGTAACGACCAGGTCCGTTTTGAGGCCGCCGTCAAGGCCCTCGACCCTGAGCTCAAGGTTATCGCCCCGGTGCGCGAGTGGGATCTGAAGTGCCGTCCCGACGAGGTCGCCTATGCCCACGCCCACAACGTGCCGGTTCCCGAGGGTGCCAACGACAACCCCTACTCCATCGACGACAACCTTTGGGGTCGTGCCATTGAGTGCGGCCACCTGGAGGATCCCTGGAACGAGCCGCTCGACGACGCCTGGGTTATGACCAAGAACCCCGAGGACACGCCGGACACCCCGACCTACACCGAGATTGAGTTTGAGGCCGGCAAGCCCGTCGCCGTAGACGGCAAGAAGATGAAGCTCTCCGAGATCGTCATCGCCCTCAACAAGATCTCCGGCGACAATGGCTTTGGCCGTCTCGATCTGGTCGAGGATCGCCTGGTGGGCCTTAAGAGCCGCGAGTGCTACGAGGTTCCCGGCGCCCTGACGCTCATCACCGCCCACAAGGCGCTCGAGGACATCTGCGTCGAGGGCGACCTGCTCAAGACCAAGATCAAGCTCGAGCAGGATTGGGCCACCGCCGTGTACAACGGCCAGTGGTACAGCCCGCTCAAAAACGCGCTCGATGCCTTTATGGCCGATACCCAGAAGTTCGTGACCGGCACTGTTCGTCTGAAGTTCTTTAAGGGCAACTGCCATGTCGTCGGCCGCAAGAGCCCCTTCAGCCTCTACGACTACGGTCTGGCTACCTACGACCGCGACACCACGTTTGACGAGAAGGCCAGCGCCGGCTTTATCGAGATCGATACGCTGTCGCTCAAGACGTGGGCAAAGGTCCAGGGCCCCAGCTCTGCTGCCGCCCAGGCCTAGCGCCTCCTTCCCTTGGTATCCGCGCGGCCCATCCGCGTGATACATAACGGGCGCACGGGGTCCCTACCTTTCGTTATGCTTGCTGACACTTCTTAACATCGGTGGCCCCTACGTTCCGCCCGCATATATGATGCCGCGTCTGCGGCTGAGTCCGAGCCCCGCCGGGGTTGTCCGGCGGGGCTCCTTCTATCAATTTGGCGGCTCTGCGCCTATATATATGAGGAGTATCCATTATGTTCAATGCTATCGCGCATGCTTTACTTGCCCTCGCGCCCGAGTTCGATGCTGCAAAGGTCGAGGATGTCCCTATGAGCCTGAAAGCCTGGATCGATGGTTCGCAGGGCAACATCCGGAGGGAGACGTTGGGCGCCAAG
>CAJJYO010000220.1 GCA_905197385.1 uncultured Collinsella sp. | reverse complement strand
GGTTTTCCCCCCCGGGACAGACGATGACCAAATGATCCTTTACAGGATCGTCAAGGTTTCCGTGGGGTACCCGTTGGGTACTTAGAGCAACACGCAGGCGACGGTCAGGATGATGGCGCAGACGACGGAGAGCGCGACGATGAGCTTAAGGGCAAACTTGAGCCAGGTCGTCCACTCGATCTTGGCCAGGGCGAGACCGCCCATGATGGCGCCGGAGGTCGGGGTGAACAGGTTCACGACACCGATGGCGGCGGAGAAGATCATGACCATGACCTCGGGCGAGAAGCCGAGCTTAACAGCCAGCGGTCCCATGATGGGCATGGAGACGGTAGCCATACCGGAGGTCGAGGGGATCAGGAAGGACAGGCCGAAGTAGACCAGGAAGCTCATGGGAGCGAAGATTACGCCGGACAGGCCAGCCAGGGCATTGGCGGCAGCGTCGAGGACGAAAACGTCGAGACCGGTGTTAGCCATGAGGACGGAGATGCCACGGGCGAGGGCGATGACGAGAACAACGGACATCATGTCAGCAGCGCCGGTGATGAAGGTGTTAACGATCTGCTTCTCGGACAGGCCACCGATGATACCGATAAGGACGGCCATGAGGAAGAACCAGGTGGAAGCCTCGTCGAAGTACCACTGGCCAATGGGCAGGCCGGTGATCAGGGCAGACCAGCCCTGGACGACGGCGTTACCGTCGGCGTCGTAGACAGCGCCAGCGTCGAAGAAGTTGGCGACGCCCTCGTTGAGGTCGGCCAGCGGAATGAAGCCGACGATCATGACGACGAAGGTGAAGGCGAAGGCAATCAGAACACCCTTCTGACGACCGGTGAGCTTGACCTCCTTGTGGACCTCGGAAGCAGCCTTGCCGTGAGCCTCTTCGGCGTCCTTGAGCTCCTGCATCGACAGGATGGTGGAACCCTTGTCAGCCTTGACCTTCTTGGCATAGTTCATCACGAAGAAGATGGACATAGCGGTAGTGACAATCCACAGGACGGCACCGAGGCCGATGATGATGGACTGGTTGACCTCAATGCCAACGCCGGTCAGAGCGTCGACGGCAGCGCCGACGGCGAACGGGTTAACCGTGGAGCCCAGGCAGCCGCAGCCAGCGCCGAGCAGGACGGTAGCGGCACCGACCATGGGGTCGAAGCCAGCGGCCATCATGGTAGCGGCGAGCAGGGCGTAGAAGGGAACGGTCTCCTCGCACATACCATAGGTGGTACCACCGAGGGAGAAGATGAGCATCAGCACGGGAATGAGCATAATCTCGTTGCCCTTAAGCTTCTGCACCAGAACGGCGATGCCGTTGTCCAGGGCGCCGGTCTCGGTCATCATGCCGAGGAAGCCGCCCAGGATCATAACGAAGAGGCAGACGGGCAGAGCGTCAGCGAAGCCCAGGATCGGGGCGGTGCAGAAATCGCTCAGACGGGCTGCGGTAACCGCGCCGCCGGACGTGCCGGAGACGATAACGGTAATCACTGCAACAATTGCCAGCAGAGCTAGAAGAATGGTGAACGATGAAGGCATACCGCGCTTTTTCTTAGCGGTCTCAGTCATGGTTCTCATCCCCCCTTCATAAATCATTTAACTTTCTCGCGCGAAGCGGATCTTCCGTGCCGTGCCCACCGCCCGACGCGAGATATTTACCAGACAAAGCCGCTCGGGGTGTGCAGCAATACACCCCGAGCGAGATGCTAGATGCTCTTACTTGAGCGTGGCGTACATGACAGCCTTGATGGTGTGCATGCGGTTCTCGGCCTCGTCGAAGACCTTGGAAGCGGGGCTCTCGAAGACCTCGTCGGTGACCTCCTGCTCGGTGATGCCGAACTGCTCGCACTTCTCGGCGCCAATCGTGGTGTTGGTGTCGTGGAAGCTGGGCAGGCAGTGCAGGAAGATGGCACCCGGGTTGGCCATAGCCATGACCTCGGAGGTAACGCGATACGGGGTGAGCTGAGCGATGCGCTCGGCCCAGACCTCATCGGGCTCGCCCATGGAGACCCACACATCGGTGTAGATAACGTCGGCACCGGTGACGCCGTCCTTGACGTCAGTGGTCAGTTTGATGGTGCAGCCGTTGGCCTCGGCGATGGGCTTGCAGGCCTCGATGACGTCGTCAGCGGGCATGCACTCCTCGGGGCCGCAGGCCACGAAGTTCATGCCGAGCTTGGAGCAGACAACCATGAGGGAGCGAGCGACATTGTTCTTGCAGTCGCCCATGAAGACGAGGGTCTTGCCCTTGATGTCGTAGTTGAAGTTCTCCTGGACGGTCAGGATGTCGGCGAGCATCTGGGTGGGGTGCCACTCGGTGGTCAGGCCGTTCCAGACAGGCACGCCGGACTTAGCAGCGAGCTCCTCGACGTCGTCCTGGGCAAAGCCACGGAACTCGATGCCGTCATACATGCGGCCGAGAACGCGGGCGGTGTCCTCGATGGACTCCTTCTTGCCCATCTGCGACGAACCGGGATCGAGGTAGGTGACGCCCATGCCCAGATCCATGCCGCCGACCTCGAAGGCGCAGCGGGTACGAGTGGAGGTCTTCTGGAAGAGCAGAACGATGTTCTTGCCCTCGAGATAGCGGTGCGGAACGCCAGCGCGCTTCATGTCCTTGAAGTTCTTGGAAAGCTTGAGCAGGTACTCGATCTCCTCGGTGGAGAGGTCGAGGAGCTTGAGGAAGCTACGGCCGGAGAGGTTAACACCCATGGTTCGTTTCCTTTCGAAAAAATGAATTACGTAAGTATTAGTGTTGCCCGTTTGACGGGCGAAACCGGTGCGGTTGTAGGGGGACCGCACCGGAAACGGAAAGACTTAGAGGTCCTCGCGCCAGAAGGGCATGCTCATGCAGCGCGGGCCGCCGCGGCC
>CAJJYO010000219.1 GCA_905197385.1 uncultured Collinsella sp. | reverse complement strand
CCGACTATCATTTTCCGGCATTTGAAGTTTGATAGGGTTCAGTAACCTCTCGGCCAGACCTCATCGACCGTCGAGAACGTCGCTGCCACCCACAGGGGAAACTCATAGGCCGCAATATTGTTCTTGCCGTCGACAGGGCCCTCGGCATACTCGGCATAACCCGGGAAATTGAGACCCGCCACGGCAAGGCCCGCATCGTTGCCGCAGTCGAAGAACATAGGGTAGTTCTTGTAATCGATGCACATACCGATCACCGCGTGCGCCGCTGTCGCGTCGTCGATAAACGAATACGGAATGTGAAACCCGCGCGGCATCACGCGAACCTGTTGGCCGTAGTCAAAGCTCCAGTCGAGATTGCGGCCCAGATACATGTGGCCAGAATTATCGGTAAATCGAATACTCGTACACATAGCGCCTCCTAGCTTTACGTTCTTTCTAATTTCATTGTCTCCAAACAAAAAGGCGCTAAACACAAAAGCCCGGACATGACAACAATGTCATGCCCGGGCCAAAAGAGACGAAGTGCGGTGCTTTGGTCCCCTTAGACCAACTTTCCAAGACAGTGGTCGATCATATGCTGGATCATCTGTGCCTCAAAGCCCGCGTAGTCGCGGCGGCACTCCTTCATCTTGCCGTCGACGATCTGATCAAAGGCGACCTTGCACTTGATATAGCGCGTGGACTTGGTGACCTCCTCGTGCGTCAGGCAGCTCTCCTCCATCTTGCTGGCGCCCAGGCCAAACACCAGACGGGGGTTGTAGAGTACGTGAGGCTCGCCGGCATCGTCCAGGTAGACGCAAACCTTCTTGGTAACGCCAATCTGGTTAGCGGCAAGGCAGCCGGCATCGTCGAGCGACTTGATGGTATCGATCAGGTCCTGAGCAACCGACTCGTCCTCGACGGTCGCAACCTCGCAACGCTGGGACAGGATAGCCTCGTCGTGGCAAAGCTCTTTAATCATACGTTCCTCCATAGGGGTCGTTGTAACCGCTTAAGTATACGGTACCCACACATTTTCATGCGAAAAATACCGTCCGTCTGCTACAAAGCGCCGAACATCAACATGCGAGGAACAACAGCGTCGTAAAGGGGCTATAGTGGGTGAGTTCGTGTCAATCGGCCTAAACTCGGGGCCGAACAAGGAAAGGGTATGCATGGACGAACTATTTCACGTCAGCGAGCGCAAGTCCACAATCGGGACCGAACTCCGCGCTGGACTGACAACATTCCTGGCGATGGCCTACATCATCGCCGTCAACCCCGCGGTGCTCTCGGGCGCTGGCATCGATGCGGGAGCGCTCGCCTGCGCCACCTGCCTGGGCGCCGGCATCATGACCATCTGCATGGGCATCTTCGCCAACCGCCCGCTCGCCTGCGCGTCGGGCTTAGGCGTCAACGCGATGATCGCCGGAATCACCACCACCGTCTGCGGCGGTGACTGGCACGTGGCCATGAGCGTCATCTTCCTTGAGGGCGTCGTCATCTTGCTGCTCGTGCTTTGTGGCCTGCGCGAGGCCATCATGGACGCCATCCCGGTTGTCCTGCGTCACGCCATCTCGGTGGGTCTGGGCCTGTTCATCGCCATGATTGGCCTGTGCGATGCCGGCATTATCACCGCTGGCGCCGGTACACTCGTCGGTCTGGGCGACATCACCTCCCCCACCTTCATCGTCGGCATCATCTCCATCCTGGTGACAGTCGCCCTCGCCTGCCGCAACGTCCCCGGCTCGCTGCTCATCGGCATCGTCGTCGCCGTCATCGCCGGTATCCCCCTAGGTGTGACCCAGGCTCCGACCGGTATCATCGCCCCGCTCGACTTCTCGAGCATCGGTGGCCCCATCGCCGACGCCGGCGGCGTGCCTGCCATCGTCAAGGTCCTTACCGACCCCGCGCTCCTCGTCATCTCGTTCTCGCTGCTCATGAGTGACTTCTTCGACACCATGGGCACCGCGATGGCCGTGGCCAAGCAGGGCGAGTTCCTCACCGACGACGGCAACGTCGAGAATATCAAGGAGATTCTGATCGTCGACTCCGCCGCCGCTGCTGTGGGCGGTTTCATGGGCGTCTCCTCCATCACCACCTTCGTCGAGTCCACCTCTGGCGCTGCCGACGGTGGCCGCACGGGCCTCACCTCCGTCACCACCGGCGTGCTGTTCATTCTCGCCGCGTTCTTCTCCCCCATCGTCACCATCGTTTCCAGCGCCGCCACCTGCGGTGCTCTGGTCTACGTCGGTTACCTCATGATGAGCGAAGCCTCCGAGATCGACTGGTCCGACGTGTCGCAGGGTTTCCCGGCGTTCATGATCGTCGCCGGCGTGCCCTTCACCTACTCCATCTCTGCCGGCATTGGCCTGGGCTTTATCGCCTACGTGATCGTCGCGCTCTTTAAGATCAAGCCGCTCATGTGGATCGCAGCCCTTGCCTTCCTCGTCTACTTCTTCGTGGCGTAACGGCATAGTCTGCTAAAACAAAACAACAAGGCGCGGAGTCGCATCGAGCGGCTCCGCGCCTTTCTTTTAGCGTCTGCCCCCGTGCCAGCGTGCGACAATTGAGGCTGTCAATATCACAACACCGAGAGAAGCCTGCCTTGGAAGCGCATCATAAGCAGATAACCGTTTATTCAGAGTGTGCGGAAGGCGCGCCCGTCATCTACCTCCCCGTTGTCATGGGCGACGGTAGTGAAGTCTACGAGCGCTGCCGAGAGCTCGACTGCCCGCCGTTCACCCTTGTCGCCATTGGAGGGCTCGATTGGAATCGCGAGCTGAGCCCCTGGGAATGTGAGGGAACTATACGAGATGCCGAGCCCTTTGGTGGACAGGCTGCTGGTTTTCTTGACGAGTTGTTGAAGCAGATAATCCCCCAGGCCGAATCATCGCTCCCGCAACCGCCTGCCTGGCGCGGCGTTGCCGGCTACTCGTTGGCGGGTCTTTTTGCACTGTGGGC
>CAJJYO010000218.1 GCA_905197385.1 uncultured Collinsella sp. | reverse complement strand
GAACCGCGTAACTAGTTAGTACATCTTTGCGCCGGCGGGGATGGAAGCGTCGAGCTGGATCAGGTTGAGGCGCTCCTCGCCCTCCTCCTCGTGGATGGCGCTGATGAGCATGCCGCAGCTGGGGATACCCATCATCTTGCGCGGAGGCAGGTTGGTGATGGCGAGCAGGGTCTTGCCGACCAGGTCCTCGGGCTCATAGTATTCATGGATGCCGGAGAGAATGGTACGGTCAGTGCCGGTACCGTCATCGAGCGTAAAGTTCAGCAGCTTCTTGGACTTCTTGACGGCCTCGCATGCCTTGACCTTCACGGCGCGGAAGTCGCTCTTAGAGAAGGTATCGAAGTCGACGAACTCCTCAAACAGCGGCTCGACGGCAATCTTGGAATAATCGACCGTGGGCTTGAGGGGCTTGACGAAGGGGCTCGCGGTGTTGCCGGCCTCGGCAGCCTTGGCAGCAGCGGCACCGGACTGGAAACCCTTCTCGGGCTTCATGTGCGGGAACAGCAGCACGTCGCGGATGGAAGCCTGGTTGGTGAGCAGCATGACCACGCGGTCGATACCGATGCCAATGCCGCCCGCAGGAGGCATACCGTACTCGAGGGCGCGCACGTAATCCTCGTCGTACTCCATGGCCTCGTCGTCGCCGCCGGCCTTCTCGGCCATCTGGGCAGCGAAGCGCTCGGCCTGGTCGACCGGGTCGTTGAGCTCGGAGAACGCGTTCGCGTACTCGTGGCCGGCGATGACCAGCTCAAAGCGATGGGTCAGGCGCGGGTCATCCTCAAAGCGCTTGGCAAGCGGGCTAACCTCGATGGGGTAATCGCACACGAAGGTGGGGTTGACGATGGTGTCCTCGCCCAGCTCATCGTAGATCTCGGCGATGATCTTGCCGGCGGTCCACTCGGGCTTAATCTCCAGGCCCTTCTCACGCGCGGCAGCAGCAAGCTCCTCGACCGGCGTGTCGATGGTGACCTTCTTGCCGAGCACGTCCGAGACGATGTCGGTCATGGGACGGCTGGCCCACTCGCCGGACAGGTCGATGGTCTGGCCCTGGTACTCAATAACCTCGGGGTTGCCGATAGCCTTGTTAGCCGCCTTAATGACACCCTGGGCGAGCGCCTTCATGCCCTCGAGGTCGGAGAAGGCACGGTAGGCCTCCATCGTGGTGAACTCGGGGTTGTGGGTAAGGTCCATACCCTCGTTGCGGAAGATGCGGCCGATCTCGAACACGCGCTCAAAGCCACCGACGATGCAGCGCTTGAGGTGCAGCTCGGTAGCAATGCGCAGGTAGCACTCCTGGTCGAGCGCGTTGAAGTGCGTGATGAACGGCTTAGCCGTAGCGCCGCCCTGGATAGTCTGCAGAATGGGGGTCTCGACCTCCATGTAGCCGTCGGACTCCATAAAGCGGCGGAAGGTGGAGAGAATCTGCGAGCGCTTGCGGAAGGTCTCGCGAACGTCGTCGTTGGCGATCAGGTCGACATAGCGCTGACGATAGCGGGTCTCCTTGTCGGAGAGACCGTGGAACTTCTCGGGCAGCGGGCGAACGGCCTTGGCAAGCAGGGTCGCGCTCTTGGGGGCAACGGAAAGCTGGCCACGCTTGGTGCGCACGACTACGCCGGCCACGCCCAGGATATCGCCCAGGTCGAGCGCCTTGAGCGTGTTCCAGGCGGCCTCGTCCATATCGTTGATGCGGCAGAACAGCTGGATCTCGCCGGTCGCGTCGCGCACGACGATGAACATAATCTTGCCCTGACCGCGCTTGGCAACCACACGGCCGGCGATCTTCACGACGTCCTCGGTGTCCTCGCCATCGGCAAGCTCGGCGTACTTAGCCTCGATATCGGCGACGTAGTCCTCAAGCTCAGAGTGCTCGGGATAGGGGTTCTGGCCCGCCTCGAACAGGGCGGCGCGCTTGGCCAGGCGGGTGGCGCGCTCGTCGTTGAGCGTCGATGCCTGATCGGCGGCGTTCTGGTTCTCTGCCATAAGTTAGCTCCTCAAACTAAAACGCTCCCCAGGATTCGGTCCCAGGGAGCGAAAACATACCTTTACGCGGGACCGTGGTCTAGCGTGCGATCTTGGCGATGGTGTAGACGCGAGTCTTGCCGGAAGGCGTAACGACCTCGACGGAGTCGCCCTCGCCGTGACCGATGATGGCGTGACCGACCGGAGACTCGTTGGAAATCTTGTGCTCGAGCGAGTTGGTCTCGGTGGTACCGACAAGCGTGACTTCCATGACCTCGCCGTTGGGATCAATCAGCGAAACGGTGGAACCGATGGAGACGGTCAGGTCGCCCGTGGTGGCAGCAACCTGAGCGTTGGCGAGGATGGCCTGGATCTCGGCAATACGAGCGGCGTTCTGGGCCTGCTTGTCCTTAGCGGCGTCGTACTCGGAGTTCTCCGAAAGGTCGCCGAACGCGCGGGCTTCCTTGATGTCCTCGACGATCTCCTTGGCGTAATCGCCCTCACGCCAAGCGAGCTCCTCGACGAGCTTCTGGCGGCCCTCAGCGGTCAGTACGATCTGGCTTGCGTCCATACGGATATCTCCCCAACTCTGATCAAACAATCAACTGTCAACAAAACGAAAAAGACCGGCTAGCCTGCGGGCAAGCCGGTCAGGTGCTCCCCCCAAAGGGATGGGACTACTCTGCGTCCGCGTCGCTGTCCTCTGCCTGCTTCTTCTTGGCAGCAGCGAGCTTGGCCTCGAGCTCAGCGATCTCCTTGTCCTCCTCGGACTGCTCGACCACGACCTCCTCGGCCTGCTTGGTCTCGGCCTTATCGTCGCCCTCCATACCCTCACGGATATTCTTGACGGTAGAGCCGAGGGACTTGCCGAGCTTCGGCAGGTTCTTGGGCCCGAAGATAATCAGGACAACGACGAGAATAATGATGAGCTCAGGAGCCCTCAGTCCAAACATGTAGACCTCCACAATACAGCGAGACAAGCTCGAATGAGTATA
>CAJJYO010000217.1 GCA_905197385.1 uncultured Collinsella sp. | reverse complement strand
TGTCCGAGGCGTTATGAAAAAGCCGAGCCGCCCGTATTGGGCGGCTCGGCAATCAAACCCTTTGATCTGGGGCATCCGCTTCTGGCTAGTTTACCCTTCGAGCATGCCGTCGAGGGTGCGCCAGGCTAACTCGGCGCATTTGACGCGGGCGGGCATGTGCGAGATGTCCTGGAGCTGGGCGGCCTCGTCCAGGTCTTCCAGGTCTTCCTCGGAGAGCTGCTCGCCACGGATCATGGCGAGGAAAAGCCCTGCCAGACGACGAGCCTCCTCGACCGTCTCGCCGGTGATGAGGTCGGCCATGATGTCGGCGCTGGCCTGGCTGATGGCGCAGCCGTGACCGGTAAAGGAGGCCTCCTCGATCACGCCGTTCTCGACACGCAGCTGCAAGGTGAGCTCGTCGCCGCAGCTGGGGTTGATGCCGTCGTGCTCGTGCGTGGGGGCATCCATCTCGTACTTGTAGTCGGGGTGCGAGTTGTGCTCCATAAACGTGGTAGAGGTGTACAGATTACCCATTGAACGTGCTCCAAACGTGATGCAGGCCGGCGATGAACTTGTCGATATCGGCCTTGTCGTTGTAGAAGGCCACGCTGGCGCGGCAGCAGGCAAGGTTCTCGACGCCCAGCCAGGTGAGCAGAGGCTGCGCGCAGTGGTGACCGGCGCGGATGCAAACGCCGTCCATGTCCATGATGCTCGCGACATCGTGCGGGTGGATGCCCTTGACGTTAAAGCTGACGACGCCGTGGTGGTTGTCCCAATAGATGGAGCCGATGATCTGGACAAAGTCGAGCTGCATGAGCTCGCCCATCAGGTAGTGGACGAGTGCCTGCTCGCGTGCCTGGATGTTTTCGTAGCCTACCGTGTTGACCAGGTAGTCAAGCGCCGCGCCCGTGGCGAAGATGCCGGCGGCGTCCTGCGTGCCGGCCTCGAACTTCTCGGGGACGGGCGCCCAGACGGCGTCCTGCTCGGTGACCGAGTCGATCATCTCGCCGCCGGTGAGCATGGGCGGCATGGCGTTGAGCAGGTCCATCTTGCCCCACAGCACGCCGATGCCCATGGGGCCCATGGCCTTGTGCGCGCTAAAGGCAAAGAAGTCGGCGCCCAGATCGGCCACATCGACCGGCATGTGCGACCAGATAGCCGCCGTACTTGTGCACGAGCTTGCCGAGATTCTTGACCGGGTTCTCGACGCCCAGCACGTTAGAGACTTGACCCACGGCCAAGATCTTGGTCTTGGGACCCACCTTGGACAGAACCTCCTCGGTCGTGAGCTGACCGGTCTTGGTGGGGTAGAGGTAGACGAGCTTGGCGCCGGTCTCGCGGCAGACCTGCTGCCACGGAATCAGGTTTGAGTGGTGCTCCATGATGGTGATGACGACCTCGTCGCCCGGCTCGAGGACCGTGGGCGCAAAGCTCTTGGCGACCAGGTTGAGCGACTCGCTCGTGTTGCGGGTGAAGACGACCTCGTTGGCCTGGGGGGCGCCGATGACGTCGGCGATCTGCTGGCGCACCTTCGCGATGGCCTCGGTGGCCTCGACGGACAGCGAGTACAGGCCACGCAGGGGGTTGGCGTTCATGCGCTGGTAGAAGTCGCGTTCGGCGTCGAGTACGCAGGCGGGACGCTGCGCGGTGGCGGCGCTATCGAGGAAGGCGATCTCGGGGTGCTGCTGGAACAGCGGGAACTGCGCCTTGTAGGGGTTGGTCTCGATGTCGACGGTAGGCCAGCCGCGCGAGGCCTCGTCGCTGGCGTCGAGCTCCATAGGCTCCGGTGCGGTACAGGTGTCGCATTTAACGTGCTCGGTGTCGATCATGCGAGCTCCTCCTCAAAGTTGTCGATCAGGTTATTGCCCAAGCGGACGACGGCAGCGCGGGTGCGCTCGTCAGTGGCGGAAAGCGCGGCGTCCTCCAGCTTGGCGCGGATGAACAGGTCCTCGGCGGCGTTTTGGTCAAGGCCGCGGCAGGCGAGATAGAACAGCTGCTCGTCGCGGACGTGACCGATGGTGGCGCCGTGGTTGCCGGCGACGTCGTCCTCGTCGCAGAGGATGACGGGAACGGTCTTGTTGTCGACGCCCTTGTTGGCCAGCAGCACGGTTTCGCGCTCGGTGCCGGTTGCGCCCTTGCAGCCGTGCACGAGGTCGATGGTGCCGCGGTAGACCTTCTTGGACGTACCGGTCAGCACGCCGTTGGCGTCGATCTCGCATTCGGTCTTGCGGCCGCGGTGGCGCAGCTCGTAGTTAAAGTCGCGCACCTGCTCGCGGGCGCCCAGGTAGTCAGTATCGATGGTGACCTTGGCGGTATCGCCCAGCAGGTCGCCGGCAAGGCCGGTGGCGCTGGCGCCGGCACCCAGGACGGTGTGCTGTACGTTGACACGGGCGCCCTCGTCCAGGAACAGGCCGGTGTCGTCGAGCGCGATCCAGCTATCGTCGAGCGTCTGCGTGCAGGTCACGTTGACGGTGGCGTACTCGTGGGCGCACACGCGTAGCACGGAGCCCACGACGCCTTGGCCGGCAACGGGGGAGTCTAGGGCAATATGCAGATCGAGCGTCGACTGGGGACGGACGACGACGTCAATGGCGGCAATCGCAGCCGCTGCGTCGACGCCACTCACGCGCACGGTAACCGTGGCGTGCTGGTATGCGGGCACATCGATGACGATGCGCTTGGTGGCGTGGTCGGCCAAGTAGGTGTGGGCAGCCTCGCCCATGCCAGTCTCGAAGGCCTCAGCGGGGGAGAGCTCCTCCTCTAGCTTAATGGCACCGGCCTGGTAGACGGAGGTGGCGGGCACGTCGAGCTCGGTCTCGGGCGTGATGCGGGCGCGGTCGGCGGCATCACCCGGGGCGGAGGCGCGGCGCTCGGGGAAGTGCTCGGCCATGGCGTCCATGGCGGCGTCAAAGGCGTCGGCAGAACCGCGGAACTGCTCGTCCAGCCCCTCGACCTCAATGGTTTCGGCGGGAGCGGCGGCAAGT
>CAJJYO010000216.1 GCA_905197385.1 uncultured Collinsella sp. | reverse complement strand
CGAAAGCCCCCGGGGTCCCTCCCGGGCCCCGGGGCGGCATTTTCCCAGTTGAAGGAACGGTGGAGATGTGTTTCGGTGGGTCCGGTGGCCATACTCCGCTCTCCGCCCGGCACCTCTTCCAAGGGAACCGACGAGGGCGCCGGCGCCCAGTATGTCTAAGAGAACGGTTCTTTGGGCAATACTGCTTATGATTTTACGACTGATGATAAGGGCGAAATCAGCGTCAAGGGCCTCGATGCTGGCGCCTACACGGTCGAGGAGACCCATACGCTCCCCGGCTATAACACCGTGCCCAAATTCACGTTCACCATTACTGCCACGGGTCTTAATCAGAACGAGGGCGAGAATACGTTGACGGTGACCACATCCAAGAATGGCTCTGGTCTCGTCACCAATTCCTCTTCTGGTGGCGGCACCGTTACCCTTACCGTCAAGAACAAGAAAGGCTCCGGCCTCTCGCTGACCGGTCTTAACGGCGTGACCTTCACTTGGATCGCTGGCAGCGCAGTGCTGTGCATCGGCGTGGCACACCTCATCCGCAGCCGTAAGCAGGCTGAGGAGTCCGAGCACGAGTAACGCTCGCTCACCCATCACTTTGGCAGGTGGGATGTGATGGCCATGAGACTTGCGGACACTTTTCTCGTCCATCTACGCTCTTGCTTTGCCATTCTCTTTTCGGGGCAACGCAGCCAGGCTCCATTGCTCGATGGATCAAGCGTATGAATATCGAACAGATGTTTGCAATTATTGCGTTTACCAGCTGCGGGTGCATACGCTCGCAGTAAAATGGCCTTGCGACGCATCCCGTGCGCGGGCGGCCGACGACTCGATCGGAGGTCCCCAAATGCTGAAATTCCTTAACGCGCTCGCCGCCCTTGCGGCGGTGGGCACGTTCGTCATCGCGTTTCTTGACTCGTATGAGGTTCGGTTTAAGGTCCGTAGGCGCACGCGCGGTGCGGACGGTAGAAGGCATTTGCGCCGCAACAAGCGCAAATAAGAATGCCCGGGGTTCGGAGCCCGGGCATTTAACTAAAGCTGAAAACTAGGCCGCCCGCGCTTTCGAACACTTACGCGGGGTGCGTCGTTTCCTGTAGTTATTGTATCCCGAATCGCTTCGCCGATTCGGGACATTTTGAAAACTCAAATGCGGGCCCATACTCGCACTGCGCAATGCTGCTAGGCTGCGTTGTCCGGCGTGGAAGCTCGCTAATCGGCTATTATTTGTTTAGACAACTTGAGTTGTAGAGGAGTGACTGGCGATGGTGCAGGGCGCCAAACATATGAAGAGCAATAACGCCGCGGCCAACGGTGGCTCAAGCCCTCAGCCCAAACCTCAACCAAAGCCCAAGCGCCGCCGCAAGCGACTGCCGCGCTGGGCCGACCGGCTCATCACCATCGTCATCATCCTTATTGGCGTGGGCCTTATGACCTGGCCGTGGATCTTGGACCGGCTCGAAGCCTCGGGCGTGTTCAACCAGATTAGCACCGTGTCCAGCACCGTGGACGCGCTATCTGCCGAGGAGCGCGAGCACATCCTGCTGCAGGCGCGCTCCTTTAACGAGCAGCTGGCGGGCGAGGCCACCGAGCTTCCCGCCGACCAGATCGAGCCCTACGCCCAGCAGCTCATCTTTGACCGCGACCCCATGATGAGCTGGGTCGAGATCCCCTCTATCGACGTGAGCATGCCCATTTACCACGGTACGAGCGAGGAAGTCCTCATGGCGGGCGTCGGCCACCTGGAGGGCACGAGCCTACCGGTGGGCGGTACCTCGACGCATTGTGTGCTCACCGCGCACTCGGGCATGCGCAACCTGAGCATGTTCGACGACATCCATTCGCTGGAGCCCGGCGACCTGGTGCTGATGCACACTATGAACAAGACGCTCGCCTACAAGATGGTGGACTCCGAGGTCGTGTTGCCCGAGGAGATGGAGTCGCTGGCCATCGAGCCCGGAGCCGACAAGGTGACGCTCGTCACCTGCACGCCCTATGGCGTGAACGACCATCGCCTGCTGGTGCATTGCGTGCGCACCAAGTACAGCAAGAAGGACGTCGACACGCAAAAGTCGCTGGCCGGCCGCCACTGGGGCAAGCGCGAGTTTGCCGTGCTCATCGTGGTCGTAGCCATTGTGCTGTTGCTGCTGGACATCGTGATCCACGCGGTCCGCAAGCGCCGCAAGGCCAAGGCCTCGGCATAAGACATTCTCCAGAACCACCACAATGGGGACAGGCGCCTTTGTGGCGGTCGGGGCTTCCAAACCATCACAACATTCGATGATAATCGCGATTTTGACGAAAAGCGTCGAATGTTGTGATGGTTTTCGTTATGGACGGCGCGGTTTTCGCTGCAGAACCGCCAGCCCGCCGCCTGCCAACCGCCGCCCTCGTTACGTTTTCGCTGCATTTGGATAAAGCGCCTGCTCCAAGCCGGCGTTGCCCTGTATACTAGAGCGGTTTAACTGTTATGCGGAAGGGAGCGCCTATGGCACTCAGCGAGAAAGACGTGCGCGGCATCGCCGAGTACGCAAAGATCGCACTGACCGATGACGAGCTCGCCCAGATGACGTCCTACATGAACGACGCCGTCCAGATGCTCGAGCCCGTCTTGCAATATGACTTGCCCGACGTGGAGCCCACGTTCCATCCTATCGGAAGCCTGTCCAACGTGATGGGCGATGACCTGCGCGAGCCCGAGCGCGACCTACCGCTCGACGTCGCGCTCGAAAACGCCGGCAGCGCGCGCGACCGCTACTTCCGCGTGCCGTCCATTTTGGGAGAGGGGGAGAGCGAGTAATGGCGCAAAGCTTCGATTCCCTTACCGCCGCCCAGATCGCCGCGGGCGTTGCCGCCGGCGACTTTACCGCTACCGAGGTGGCCCAGGCCTCCCTTGCCGCCATCGAGGCGCGCGAGGGCGGGGTCCAGGCATTCCTGCAGGTGGCGCCCGAGCTCGCGCTCGAGGCCGCTGCGCGCGTGGATGCCGACCGGGCCGCAGGCAAGCCGCTGCCCCCGCTTGCGGGCGTGGCGCTG
>CAJJYO010000215.1 GCA_905197385.1 uncultured Collinsella sp. | reverse complement strand
CCTGCCATTGCACAGACTCCTCATTCAGAAACGTATGCCGCCAAAATTAGGCCAGCCCTCCCATGGCATCAAATTCGGCCTTGATCTTCTCGGCGACATTCCGATACGACTTATATAGACTTGAATCGCGTTTGACTTCGTCGGTCATAACGGGAACCTCTAATTTGGAAACCTCGTCTTTTCCCGTCTGAACCGCCACAACAACGCCCATACCAAGACACATATTACGCTTGGCAGCGTTTATTTTCGCCGCCTTGGCAGGATTTGCCAGGATACGCTGGGCAAATTCCTGTTTTGAGGCCACTTCCTCGGCCTCCGGATCGCCCGCCTCGGCCACTTCGCACTGCAACACGTCCGCATAGTCAAAAATCTTAGGCTCTGCACCGCGCTGATGCACGGCCCACTTGCGGCGCGTGGCATCCTGGTAGATAGCCGGCAAAAACGTAAACCGCGGCGGGTCCAAAATCGTATCCGTGATGGTAAACACATCGGGATCAAAGGCATCCTGCGGGTTTTTCTTCTTGAACAGCCCCATATCAGCCTCCCGTACTAGCATTAAACAACTCAAGCTGAATATAGCACCAATTTCAAGCCGCCGCTTTACCGCATCGGTGCGCGGCGTCTATGGCTCGCCCAGCGGAAGGGTTCACAGACGAGGGCCGGGGTGGGGTGCTTGGTTTTGGAAGTGGGCCGCGAACTTCTCAAAACAAAGTATGCCTCCCCGCCGGCAAATAGCGGACACTCCGCATGCAATCTATGCAAACAAACAAGTGCGCTTAGCTATATTCGGTAAGACCAAGCACACTGCCCTTCACGATAAGCGCCGGTTCCAGAACGACCTCTTCGGCACGCTTACCGCCCCTACCGGCAAGACGTTTGGACATGCAGGCAAAAGCATGCTCCGCGAGGACACCGGGATCCTGCTCAATCGCAGTCAGCGCCGGCTCAAAGAGAACGTCGGCCGCCGAGTTGTCATAGCTTACGACCGAGATATCGCCTGGGATGCTCTTCCCCATCTCGTGCAAGCGCTTGAGCAGACCGAGGGCAATGTTATCCGAGCTTGCAAACACGGCGGTGGCATCGGTTGCAAGCACGGCCTCCGAGGCCTCGTAGGCGCTCGGGATGTAATATTCGCTCTCAAACTCCAGGCGCGCGTCGATGGGCAGTCCCACCTCGCGCAGCGCGCGCTCGTAACCGGCGAGTCGCTTGCGGCCCGTATTGGAGCGACGCGCGTTAACCAGACAGGCGATGCGGCGATGACCCTGCTCAATCAGATACCGCGTAGCCATGTAGCCGCCCATCTCGTGGTCGAACATCACCTTGTCGCACTCGAGTCCCTCAATGGCACGGTCGACCATCACGGCAGGGATAGGCAGATGGCTCACTTCCTCGCGCAGGGCGCGATCGTCGGAGAACTCGTCACCCACCACCAGAAAGACGCCGTCGACGCCGCGCGTCACCAGCTGGCGTAGCAGTTCCAGATCGTCATCGGCGCTTCCACCCGAGCTGGTAATAAAGAGTGCATAGCCGTCTTCACGGCAGCGCTTTTCCAAGCTGCCGGCGAGCGAGGCAAAAAAGCGACTCTCGATATTGGGAACGATCAGGCCTAAGGTGCGCGACTCGCGCATAACCAGGCTACGCGCGATCTGGTTAGGAACATAGTGGTTGCGCGCCGCAACCTCCTTGATGAGCCTGCGGTTTTCTTCCGAGATGCGACAGGGCCGATTATTGAGAACAAGCGAGACCGACGAAGGGGAAAGCCCCACCTCCTGGGCAATCTGCTTGAGGGTGACTTTGTTGGCCATCTCGCTCCTTCCTGGTTTACGCGCAATCTCCTGAAAGTATAGCGACTGCCCATCTACCTCGGTGATAAACACTTTACCAATCCGGTGGACGGCTGTTTTATCGCCGCCAGCGCACCAAATCCGTCCAGGTGGGGTATATTGCAATCGATCGATGACAACAACCACCAAAAGGCGGATATTCGTATGCACGAAAACGATTTTTTTAACGAGGACCTGCTGTGCGCGCTTGCTGGCGTTGCCGGCGAGGACAACGTACTGATGAGCGAGCCCATGCGCGAGCACACCACGTTTAAGATCGGCGGCCCGGCCGACGTCTTTGTCACGCCCGATACCGAGCAGGGCCTCGTCGCCACGCTCGATACCTGCTATCGCTGCGATCTGCCCCTCACCATCGTGGGCAACGGCTCCGACCTACTCGTCGGCGACAAGGGCATCCGCGGCGTCGTCGTGGCGCTGGGCGAAGGTCTCTCCAACATCACCGTCGACGGCACGCACGTCACGGCGGCAGCCGGCGCGCTGCTTTCCGATGTCGCAGCCGCGGCAGCCGAGGCCTGTCTCACCGGCATGGAGCCCATCTCGGGCATCCCCGGATCGGTCGGCGGCGCCTGCTACATGAACGCCGGTGCCTACGGTGCCTGCATGGCCGATGTGCTGGAGTCCGTGCGCGTCTACAAACCCGCTCGCCAGCTCGACGACGGCACCCGCGGCAGCGGCAATATCATCGAGTTCGATGTCGACGAGCTCAACCTGGGTTATCGAAAGAGCCGCATCGCCGATGACGGCTTTATCGTGCTTTCGGCCACCTTCAATCTCGCCCCGGGCAACGCCGCGATGATCAAGGCCGACATGGACGACTACCGCCAGCGCCGCGAGGACAAGCAGCCGCTCGACATGCCGAGTGCCGGCTCCACTTTCAAGCGCCCCGAGGGTTACTTTGCCGGCAAACTCATCATGGATGCCGGCCTGCGAGGACACGCCGTTGGCGGCGCGCAGGTAAGCGAAAAGCACTGCGGTTTTATCGTCAACGCCAACCACGCCACCGCCGCCGACGTCGACGAACTCATCCGCCACATCCAGGCAACCGTCAAAGACCAATTCAACGTAGACCTAGAACCCGAAGTCCACCGAGTAGGCGAATTCCTCTAAAAAAGAAGGCCCCGAAAGGGGCCTTCACCATATTTATTCAGATAACCCAGTCCGGTGTGTCGCGCTCAGGACCCGAGAGG
>CAJJYO010000214.1 GCA_905197385.1 uncultured Collinsella sp. | reverse complement strand
GGACGAGCTGCTTTGCTCGGCCGAGGTGCCCGGGGTCGATGGCTTCCTGTTCGACTTGGGCGTTTCGTCGCCGCAACTCGATATCCCTGGCAGGGGCTTTTCGTACAACGAGGACGCCCCATTGGACATGCGGATGGATCCGGGTAACAACACCTTAAACGCAGCTGAGGTCATCAACACCTATAACGAACACGACCTCGCCCGGATTCTACGCGTCTATGGCGAAGAGAAGTTCGCCTCGCAGATCGCACGTGAGATCGTGCGCCGCCGCGAGCATGAGCCGATCGAAACCACCGGCCAGTTTGTCGAGATCATCAAGGCTGGTATCCCCGCTGCCGCTCGCCGGCATGGCGGACACCCAGCCAAGAAAAGTTTCCAGGCCATTCGCATCGAGGTCAATCACGAACTCGATGTGCTCGAGCGAGGGCTTGACGCCGCCACAAGGTGGCTCAACCCGGGCGGACGCATCTGCGTCATCTCGTATCACTCGCTCGAGGACCGTATCGTAAAGAACCACTTTAAGGAGATGAGCCAGGGGTGCACGTGCCCGCCGGAGATTCCGGTGTGCGTGTGCGGCAACGTGCCGATACTCAAGGTCATCACCCGCAAACCCCTGGTTGCCCAACCCGATGAGGTTGCGCGCAACCCTCGGGCGAGATCAGCCAAGATCCGCGTGGCACAGCGTCTGTAGACGCGACCGCGCGATATTGGACCTCCCGCTCGTACCACAAACGAAGCTTAAACACACTACCAACGTACTCGGGATGGGAGGCGGCATATCATGGGCTACAACACCTCAAACGCAGCACTCGCCTATGATATGAACGCCATGCCCGCCTATCGTGAGGCACCGCAGGCTCCCGCTGCTCCCCGCGCACGCCGCGCTTTGATGTCTACACGGGCGCGGGCCGTCAGGCAAACCAGGCGGTAAGCCCGGTTTTCATGAGCGTTCTTAAAACGTTTTGCATCATTGCGGCCATCTTCATGACGATCGGTGTCGCCCGTGTGGCGCTCGCCGGCGTTACGGCCCAGGTGCTCAACAGCAACGCCGCGCTTACCAACACGCTCGAGAAGGCGACCGATGAGAGCTCCGACCTGGAGGTCATGCATTCGGTCTATGGTGCCGACACGCGCATTCGCGACCTTGCGGGCGCTTATGGCATGGTGGAGCCCAGCGAGAGCGTTACACTTGACTTTTCGCAGGATGCAGCCGCGGGCGCTAGCTCGACCGCGACCGCTCAGTAACAAGACGGTAGCTGAGTATGACAAATGACTATCGCCGCGGCTCCGACGGGGGTCGCGGTTCTGGACGTCCCTCATCGCGGGGACGTTCTGGTTATCAAGGAACGGGTCGGCCATCTTACAACGCGAGGCCGTCCTATGGCAACGACCCCGCGTCGCGTCTCCGTGGCTCGAGTGGTCCTCAAATGCATAACACCAGACCGCGCAAGAGCTCGTCGACCGAATGGCTCACGGGCACGCCGCTGCCCCGTCGCAAAGCCGTCATGGGCTTCATCGGGTTTGGCTTGGGTTTGGGCGTCCTTCGCCTTGCCGACTATCAAATTGTGGAAGCCGATAAGCTACGCGACCGTGCCGATGCACGTCGCTTGCTTGCACAGACGCTGCATGCCAAGCGCGGTACCATCTACGACCGCAACGGCAACGTGCTGACGTCGTCGGTCGAATGCCGCAACATCGCCGTGAATCCTCAGCTTATCGAGGACGTTGACAAGACGGTATCGGCGCTGGTCAAAGCTACGGGAATCGATAAAAAGACCTGTCGCGAGCTCGTTGAGTCGGATGGCACCTGGGTGTATATCAAACGTCAGGTGGACGAGGATGATGTCGCGGCGCTGGAGAAGAAGAACCTGCCAGGCGTGCTCTTTGAGCAGGCCATGAAGCGCGTGTACCCCTACGGCAACCTGGCATCGCAGGTGCTTGGCGTGGTAAACGTGGACAACGACGGTCTGACGGGCCTCGAAAAACAGTACAACAATCTTTTGACTGGAACCAACGGTTCGCTGGTGCGCGAGCGGGCGAGGGACGGTAGCTATATCGCGGGCGGCGCCTATAAGAAGGTTGCCGCGGTGGACGGCGTGGACATCGTGACGACGCTCGATGTCAATATCCAGCGTGCCGCCGAGGACGCCCTGGCCGAGGCGGTCGAAAAGACCAAGGCCAAGAATGGCTCGGCCCTGGTCACCGATCCCACGACGGGCGAGATTCTGGCGGCATGCTCGTATCCGACATATGACCAGACCGATCTGGAAAACGCCAAGACCGAGGACATGAACTTGCGCCTGGTTACCGATGCCTACGAGCCCGGCTCGGTCTTTAAGACGCTCGTGGCCGGTGCCGGCTTCGACTTGGGCGCCGTGCGTTCGAGCACGTCGTTTGAGGTGCCGGCGAGCATTAAGGTTGGCGACGACACCGTTACCGACGCCGAGAAGCGCGACTACACCATGACCATGGACGTGCGCGAGATGATGCGCCGTTCGTCCAATGTGGGCTTTGTCCTGGTGGGACGCAAGATCGGTGCCGATGATTTTGCCACCTATGTGGACAAGTGGGGTATCGGTCATAGCTCCGGTGTCGATTTTCCGGGTGAGAGTCTGGGCATCGTCAAGGAGCGCGACCAGTACGACGGCGCCACGCTGGGCTCGATGAGCTTTGGCCAGGCGCTGTCCGTCTCGCCGATTGAGGTCGCACGTGCCGTGGGCGGCATCGCGAACGGCGGCGTGATGATGACTCCGCACTTCTATAAGTCCAGCAAGGGCGATGAGAAGGACTGGGGCGAAGGCGAGCGTGCGATTTCGGAGGACGCTGCCACCCAGGTGACATCGTGCATGCAGACGGTCGTGTCCGAAGGCACGGGTGTTGGCGGTGCGGTCGATGGCTATGACGTGGCGGGCAAGACCGGTACGGCCGAGCGTGCTGACGAGAACGGCGGTTACCTCAAGGAGAACTACATGTCGTCCTTTATGGGCTTTGCGCCGACACAATCGCCCAAGGTGCTGTGCTATATCACACTCGATGGAACGCCGAGCGGCTC
>CAJJYO010000213.1 GCA_905197385.1 uncultured Collinsella sp. | reverse complement strand
ATGCCGGCATGGGCAACGACGCCCGCCGGCAAAGCCAGCGCGCCTTTATCGACGACGATATCCAGGTGATGGTTGCCACCAACGCCTTTGGTATGGGCATCGACAAGCCCAACGTGCGCTACGTGATCCACAACAACGTGCCCGAGAGCATCGAGGCCTACTACCAGGAGGCGGGTCGAGCCGGCCGCGATGGCGACCCGGCCAGCTGCCACCTGCTGTGGAACGGCAACGATTTTCGCATGCGTCGCTTTCTGATCGACCGCGGCGATGCTGCCGATGGGGCGCTCGACGACGAGCAGCGCGCATGGGCGCTCCAGAACCGCTACCGCCTGCTCAGCCAGATGGAGGGCTACTGCAATACTACCGGCTGCCTGCGCGAATACATGCTGCGCTACTTTGGCGACGAGGCCGCGGCCGAGCATGCTGCTGCGGCTGGTGGACTACATGCTGCGCTATTTCGGTGAGTTTGGCTCCAACTACTGCGGCAACTGCAGCAACTGCCTCACGCAGTTCGAGGTCGAGGACGTCACCGATATGGCCCGCGCCGCCGTGCGCTACGTGGCCGCGCGACCCATGCGCTTTGGCAAGTCGCTGATCGCCGACGTGCTCCACGGCGGCAACACCGAGCGCATTCGCCAGATGCATCTGGACGAGGACCGTGGCTACGGTGAGCTGTCGAGCGAATCGGTCGGGCGCATCAAGGACATCATCGGCCAGCTGTGCGGCCGCGGTTATCTGGCTACCTCGCAGGGGCAGTACCCGGTCGTGGGGCTGGGTCCGCGTGCCGTCGAGGTCGAGGATGAGGCGTTTGCCTTTACCGTTAAGCGTCGCGCGTCCAAGCGCAAGGCCTCGGCCCGCGCCCGCCGCGCCGTCGATCTGCTGCGCGAGGAGGCCGAGCTGGATCAGCGCCCACGCGTGGGCGACGATGCCGAGTTGTTCGAGCGCCTGCGTGCCCTGCGCAAGGAGATCTCGACCGAGCTGGAGATGGCGCCGTACATGGTCTTTTCCGACAAGGCCCTGCGCGGCCTGTGCCGCCTACGCCCACAGACGCGCGACGAGCTTATCCAGGTCAACGGCATCGGCGAGAAAAAGGCCGACGCCTTTGGCGAGCAGTTTATGGCGGCGATTGAAGAGTTTGAGTCCGAGCATGCACGGAATGGAGCATAACGATGGCATCCGATGATAAAACCGAGCGCACTGAGGTGTCCGCTGTGCCGCTGTACCAGCAGGTTATGGACGACCTAAAGGGCGAGATCGCGCGTGGCGTGTACGCATTCGGCTCGCGCATTCCTTCCGAGATGGAGCTCGCGAAGTACTACGGCGTGGGACGCATCACCGTGCGCCGCGCCATCGAGGAGCTGTCGCGCGCGGGGTATCTCAACCGCCAGCAGGGGAGGGGCACGTTCGTGTGCGCGCCCAAGCTCAAGCGCAAGATTGTCCAGAAGGGTGACGTTCAGAGCTTTTCCGAGGGTTGCGCTGCCAACGACATGGTGCCGGGTGCGCGCCTGGTATCGCGCACGGTGGTTGCGGCGACGCGCGAGGACGCGGCGTTCTTTGGCGTAGAGCCCGGCTGCGAGCTTATCGTGGTCGAGCGCGTGCGCACGGCCGACGGCATCCCCGTCATGCTCGAGAACAACGCCTTTGTGCTGGTTGACCATCCCTATCTGCAGACACTTGCCGATAAGGACCTCACCGATAACTCGATCTTTGCGCTCGTTGCCGAGCATTCGGGCCGTGCACCGCTCAAGTCCGACCCTTGCACCGTGGAGATTGCGCTTGCCGATGCTCAGGCGGCCCCGCTGTTGGAGGTGCCGGTCGGCGAGCCGCTCTTCTATATGGAGGCCTACTTTACCGACGCTGACGGGCGCCCTCTACTGCTCGGCCGCCAAAAGATCGTGGGCTCGCGCTACGTCTTCGACATCTAACGTCCATAGATAGAACAATATAGAACAAGTTTGGTGGAATGGCTTCACGGGCGTCGTCGTGCGTGCTATAAATAGGACAACATAGAACGACTGCAGGTACGAGCTGCAGTCGTTCAAAACCGCCACACAAGAAGGGGCATCACCATGAACGCACACGATCTGATTCAGGAAATCATCGAGCGCAAGGGCAAGATTGAGAACGTCTTTTGGATCGCCTGCGGCGGTTCGATGATCGACCTGATGCCGGCCAACGAGCTGCTCAAGCGCGAGGCCACCACGTTTACCTCGACGGTCTACACGGCACGCGAGTTTTGCCTGATGGCCCCCAAGAGCCTAGGGCCGAAGTCGCTCGTTATTGCCTGCAGCCACAGCGGCAACACGCAAGAGGTCGTCGACGGCTGCGAGATGGCGCTGGCGGCCGGTGCCGAGGTCGTTGCCCTCACCGACTGCGAGGGCTCCAAGATCGATAACGGCAAGTGGACCACCTGGGTCTATCCGTGGGGCGAGGGCGTGTCACAGGTCGAGGTGCCGCAGGGCATCGGCGCTCTGATCGCCGCCGAGCTGCTCGACCAGCAGGAAGGCTACGAGGCACTCCTTGACATGTACGAGGGCCTTAAGCAGATGGATGCGCTGCTGCCCGCCGCCCGCGAGAAGGTCAACGCCGAGCTGGGCGATCGCTTTGCCGAGCTCTGCCAGCAGCACAAGTTCTTCTATATCCTTGGTTCCGGCCCCAACTTTAGCCAGACCTATGCCATGGCTATCTGCTCGCTCATGGAGATGCAGTGGCAGCACTGCTGCTACATCCACTCCGGCGAGTACTTCCACGGCCCCTTCGAGGCCACCGAGCCCGGCGTGTTCTACTTTGTGCAGCTCGGATCGGGCGAGTGCCGCCCCATGGAGGAGCGCGCGCTGGCGTTCCTCAACACGCATACCGATACGGTAATGGTGCTCGATGCACTCGAGTACGGCGTGGGCGAGGTGCCCGCCAGCGTGCGTTCGTACCTGGAGCCGATCTTCTTCTACAACATGAGCTGCGAGCTGCGCGCCGCCCGCGGAAAGGTGTTCGACCACAGCCCTGAGATTCGTCGCTACATGGGCATCGAGCAGTACTAAGTAACGGGAAAAGTATTCACCTTCGATTCGCAGGGGCACTGCGTGAGTCAAAAAGCGGG
>CAJJYO010000212.1 GCA_905197385.1 uncultured Collinsella sp. | reverse complement strand
GGCGACGACATCGGCTTTTTCGGAAAAGGAGAGCAGGGGACGCATCGTTGAGGCTCTGGAGATGATGCACATCCACAATCCGTTGGATGTGCTCAAGAAATATCCGTACCAGCTTTCCGGAGGCATGTTGCAGCGGTGTATGATCGCGGTGGCGTTGCTTCAACGCCCCGATATCATCATTGCCGATGAGCCCACAACGGCGCTGGACTCCATGAACCAGCGGGAGGTTGTGGCACAATTCCATTGGATCCGGGAACGGTTCGGGAGCAGCCTGATTTTGGTTTCCCATGATCTTGGCGTCGTCCGCCAGCTCGCGCAGGAAGTCTTGGTCATGAAGGACGGCGTCGTCCAGCAGACCGCCACGCCGCAAGAGGTCTTCAACCACCCCGCGAACATCTTCGTCGCCGGCTTCATCGGCGTGCCGCAGATGAACTTCTTCGATGCCCAGCTGGTGCGCTCTGGCAACGGCTTTACCGTCAAGACCGAGGATATGAACGTGGCGCTCGCCCCCGAGACCTGCGCTCAGCTTGCTCTCAACTGGGACGGCGGCGACGTGAAGGAGATTACGGCCGGCGTGCGCCCCGAGCAGATTCTGCTTGCCGACAAGGGCGAGGAGGGCGCGCTCCAGGGTACCGTCGAGGTGACCGAGCTCATGGGTTCGACCGAGCATGTCCACGTGACCGCTCCCGATGGCCAGTTCGTCCTGATCATTCCCGTTGTCGACCTTGAGGCCAAGGGCGCGCTCAAGGCGGGCGACCCCATCTGGTTCAAGTTCGAGAAGAACGCGACCCATCTCTTCGATAAGGTCTCTGGCAAGAACCTTATCTAGGCCCGGTGCATCCAGGCCCTCCCTTTGGGCGACTGCGGTATTGCCATCCTTTTGCCGCGGTCACATATAAGACTCCCCTCCCGTCCACTGGGCGAGAGGGGAGCCTTTCTTTGTGTTGGGACCGTTCGTCTGTCAGTTTGTCTCAATCTGTAACAGGAGGAGGGCCAAATTGGGTCTACCTGTTACAGATTGAGACAACGTCGAGCTGCCTGTCCTTTCTTCTCGATCTGTAACAGGTAGACTCAATTTTGCCGGCTAGATGTTACAGACCGAGATTGTTTGGTCGAGGCAGGCCACGGGCAACACAGGGACACAAAAAACGGAGCCGCGTTGCCGCGACTCCGTTTTCAAGAGGATGGGTAAGGGAAGCGAATTAGCTCAGGTGCCAGATCTCGTCGTTGTACTGGGAGATCGTGCGGTCGGACGAGAAGGTGCCGGCGTTGGCGATGTTGATCAGCGCCTTGCGCATCCAGGCGTCCTGGTCCTCGTAGTCGGCTAGCACGCGCTCCTTGGTCTGGATGTACTCCTCAATGTCGAGCAGGGCCATAAACCAGTCCTTGCCCTTAATGTCGTCGTGCAGGCGCTGCAGGCGCTCGGCGTTGCCGGTCGCCATAAAGGCCGGGTTGGTGATGAAGTCCACCAGCAGTTTAATGCCGGGCTTGCAGTGGAGCGCACCGGCGTTGTAGGTGCCGTCGGCGTAGAGCTGCTCGACTTGTTTGGACGAGGCACCAAAGGTATAGATGTTCTCGTCGCCCACGAGCTCGGCAATCTCCACGTTGGCGCCGTCGAGTGTGCACAGGGTCAGGGCGCCGTTGAGCATGAACTTCATGTTAGAGGTGCCGCTCGCCTCCTTGGAGGCCAGGCTGATCTGCTCGGAGATGTCGGCAGCGGGAATCACGCGCTCGGCGGCGGTGACGTTGTAGTTCTCGATCATGACGACCTGCAGGTAGGGAGCCACGTCGGGGTCGTTGGCGATCCACTGGGAAAGCGTCAGGATGAGGTGGATGATGTCCTGAGCGATGGTATAGGCAGGCGCTGCCTTGCCGCCAAAGATGATGGTGACGGGGTGCTTAGGTCTGTTACCGTTCTTGATGTCGAGGTACTTCCAGATGATGTAGAGCGCGAGCATCTGCTGGCGCTTGTACTCGTGGATACGCTTGACCTGAACATCGATGATGGCGTTGGAGGGGATCGTCACGCCCTGTTCGAGCGCCATAAACTCGCGCATGATGGTTTTGGCTTTGGCCTTGGTGGCGGCCAAGCGCTCAAGAATGCTCTTATCGTCGGCGAAGTCGGCGAGCTTGCTCAGGTTGCCGGTGCTGCGCCAATCGGTACCGATTACATCGTCGAGCAGGCTGGCAAGCGCGGGGTTGGCTCCCTGGATCCAGCGGCGGAAGGTGATGCCGTTGGTCTTATTGGAGAACTTCTCGGGGTAGATCTCGTAGAACGGATGAAGCTCGGTGTCCTCCAGGATCTTGGTGTGGAGTGCGGCGACGCCGTTGATGGAGAAGCCAAAGTGGATGTCCATGTGGGCCATGTGGACGGTGTCGTATTCGTCGATGATGGCGACGCGCGGGTCGTCGTGCTCGGCCTTTGCGACCTTATCGAGCTTGACGATAATATCGGCGATGGCAGGGGAGACCTTCTGCAGGCTGGTGAGCGGCCACTTCTCGAGCGCCTCGGCAAGAATCGTGTGGTTAGTGTAGGCGACCATGGAGCGTACGATGGTCACGGCCTCGTCAAACTCGATGTCGTGCTCGGTGGTGAGCAAGCGAATGAGCTCGGGGATGACCATGGTGGGGTGCGTGTCGTTAATCTGGACCACGGCGTAGTCGGCCAGATCGTGCAGGTTGCTGCCGCGCTCGATGGCCTCGTCGATCAGGAGCTGGGCGGCGTTGCTCACCATGAAGTACTCCTGGTAGATGCGAAGCAGGCGGCCCTGCTCGTCGGAATCGTCGGGGTAGAGGAACAGGGTGAGGTTCTTGGCGATCTCGGTCTTGTCGAAGTCGATGGAGCTGCCGGGTACCAGGCCGTCGTCGACGCTTGCCAGGTCGAACAGGCGCAAACGATTCTTGGCGGGCTGGCCGTAGCCGGGCACGTCGATGTTGACGAGCTTGGAGGTAACGGCAAAGTCGCCGAACTCAACAGTGTAGGAGTGGTCGTCATCGATCAGGATATCCTGCTCGCCGAGCCACTCGTCGGGGACGGCCTTCTGCTGATTGTCGACAAAGCGCTGACGGAACAGGCCGTAGTGGTAGTTGAGGCCCA
>CAJJYO010000211.1 GCA_905197385.1 uncultured Collinsella sp. | reverse complement strand
CGGGTGCCCTACCGGGAGTAGCCCCGACGGTTGACAAAACTATAGGAACACCCAATGACTAGTCAAAAATGGGCCATGTGTCCCAGTTGTGGAGACTCCTTGAGCCGTCTGGGTATCGTGAAAGATCGCGCACTCCCCCATCATCAAAAGTGACACACGCTACCTGTTGATGGGAGGCAGCCATGGGCTTCTTTGACAAGATGTTCGAGAAGAAAGAGTGCGCGATTTGCGGTACTGAGCTGGGACTTTTGGGGAAGACCAAGATCAACGAAGGCTACCTGTGCAAAGAGTGCGTCGGCAAGCTCTCCCCCTTCTTTCACGGCTATCGTTCCAGCACCGCGGACGATATCCGCGAGCAGCTCGCCTACCGCGAGGCCAATGCCGAGCGCCTGGCGTCGTTCAACCCCACGCGCACGCTCTCTGCCGGGCGCACCAACATCATGCTCGATGAGGACGCGGGTCTGCTGATCATTACCTCGCAGAGCCGCTGGCGCGACGCCAACCCCGACATCATCGAGTTCTCGCAGGTACTCGGCTGCGATATGGATATTGACGAGCATCGCACCGAGATCTATCGCGAGACCAAGGACGGCGAGCGCGAGAGCTACAACCCGCCGCGCTACGACCTGGATTACGACTTTAATCTGACCATCCACGTCAACACGCCGTACTTTACCGAAATCAACCTGCGCGTAAACGACTCCACCATCGATCAGCGCGGCTCCATCGAATACCGCGAGGCCAAGCGCCAGGCAACCGAGGTCCGCGACGCGCTGGTGCAGCTGCGCCAGGAAACGCGTGACAGCGTCGTGGCCGCCAAGGCCCCCAAGACCGCGGTCACCTGCCCCTTCTGCGGTGCAACCACCATTCCCGATGCCAGTGGGCGCTGCGAATACTGCGGCGGCGCCATCGGCGCATAGCCTCCGGCAGCGAAAGGACCGATCATGGCCTTCGAGAGCGTCAACTATCAGTGCCCCGCGTGTGGCGGTCCCCTTCACTTTGCCAGTGCCGAGCAAAAGCTCGTCTGCGACTACTGTGACTCGCGCTTTGAAGTCGAAGAAGTCGAGGCCCTCTATCGCGAGCGCCAGGACAAGGCAGATGCCAAAGCCGATGCCGCAGCCGCGGCCCCCAAGCCTGCTGTCGACGATGCCGTGCAGGAGCTGGCTCAAAACGCCGGTTACATCTGCTCGTCGTGCGGCGCCGAGCTCGTGTCCGACGGCACCGTCGCCGTCACCACCTGCCCGTACTGCGGCAACTCCGCCGTAGCGCCCGGTCAGCTTTCGGGCGACTTCTCGCCCGACCTGGTGATTCCATTTAAGCTCGGGCGCGATGACGTCACGGCCGCACTCAAGGAACACTACAAGGGCAAGATCTTGCTGCCCAAGAGCTTTGTCACCGGCAACCACATCGACGAGGTCCAAGGTGTCTACGTGCCGTTTTGGCTCTACGGTGCCCGCGTTGACGGCGAAGTGTACTTTGACGCGACCAACGAGACCGTGACCGAGGAATCCGACCGCACCGTCACGACCACCGACCACTACGATGCCTATCGCAAGGGCAATATCTCGTTTAAGCGCGTGCCCGTCGACGGATCGTCCAAGATGCCCGACGGCCACATGGATGCCATCGAGCCGTTTGACTACGACGCACTGCGTCCGTTCTCGGTCGCATATATGCCCGGCTACATCGCCAACCGTTACGACGAGGACTGCGAGACCTGCAAGGCGCGCGCCGAGCGCCGTATGGAAGAAAGCACGATCTCGGCCCTGCGCGAGACCGTCGTCGACGAATACGATGATGCCACGGTCGAAAGCAAGCAGCTCGACTACACCTGGGAAGACAGCGACTACGCCCTGTTCCCCGTCTGGATGCTCTCCACCTCGTGGAACGGCAAGAGCTACCTGTTTGCCATGAACGGCCAGACCGGCCGCTTGGTCGGCGAGCTCCCCTGCTCCAAGCCCAAGCTCGCCATCGCCTCGGTGCTGTTCTTTGTGATCGGATTTATCCTCTCCCAGATTCTCTTTATGGGTGAGAACGCCTTCGATCCGGATTACCTCACCTTTGATATCGAGGGCATCCTCATCAACATCATCGCGCCGCTGATCATCGTGATTATCGGAGACGTGCTACTGGTAGGCCAGCTCAAGACGGCCAACGAAGCAACCCATGCCGATGAGTATTGTGGCGAGCTCGACCTGACCGAGAAGCACGACACCTTCAGCCACACCGAGACCACCGTTGTCATGAAAGACGACAAGGACGACTAAGCAATCCAACCAATACCACCCGGCCTTTGACGAGAAAGGAAGATCACCATGGGACTCTTGAAAGCTGGATTGGGAGCTGCCGGCGGCGTCATGGCCGACCAGTGGAAGGAATTTATCTACTGCGAATCGATGCCTGCTGACGTCTTGGCCTGCAAGGGCAGCAAGCGCACCGGCGGCCGCAGCTCCAACACGCGCGGCGAGGACAACGTCATCTCCAACGGCTCGGTCATCGCCGTCAACGACGGCCAGGGCATGCTCGTGGTGCAAAACGGCAAGATCATCGAAGTCGCGCTGGAGCCCGGTGAGTTCGTCTTCGATACCGGCAGCGAGCCGAGCGTCTTTAGCGGCAACCTGGGCGATTCCATCAAGGAGACCTTCGCCAATATCGGCAGCCGTTTTACCTTTGGCGGCGACGCGGGCAAGGACCAGCGCGTCTACTTTATCAACACCAAGGAGATCATCGGCAACAAGTACGGCACCGCCTCACCCGTGCCCTTCCGCGTGGTCGACAACAACATTGGTCTGGACGTCGACATCTCCGTGCGCTGCAACGGCGAGTATTCGTACCGCATCACCAACCCGCTGCTGTTCTACACCAACGTATGCGGCAACGTGACCGATAGCTACACGCGCGACAAGATCGACAGTCAGCTTAAGTCCGAGCTGCTCACCGCCCTGCAGCCCGCCTTTGCCAAGATCTCGGAGATGGGCATCCGCTACAGCGCCATCCCCGGCCACACCACCGAGCTCGCCCGCGCGCTCAACGAGGTCCTCTCTGCCGACTGGCGCGACCTGCGCGGCGTCGAGATCGTGAGTTTTGGCGTCAACTCCATCGCCGCCTCGCAAGAAGACGAGCA
>CAJJYO010000210.1 GCA_905197385.1 uncultured Collinsella sp. | reverse complement strand
CGAGTCGTTACGCGGTTTGGTAAAACCGCGTAACTAAACCAACTTAAAGCCCTTGCGCTTGCCTACGGAGAGGGTGTCGCCCAGCTTTAGGGCACTAGGGTCGATGTTGTAGCTCTTGGGAGCCACGGCCTTGCCGTTGATCTTGACACCGCCGCCGTCGATATCGCGACGAGCCTGGCCGGCGCTCGCCGAAAGACCCAAGTCCTTGAGCAGGCCGGCGAGGTAGATCTGGCCCTCGTCGTTAACAGTCAGCTCAACGTGCTTCTCGGGGAAGTCGGCGAGCTGGCCCTCCTTGAACACGCGGTCGAACTCGGCCTGAGCCTCGTCGCCGGCACCGGCGCCGTGGTAGGTGTCGCACAGGTCGCGGCCCAGAGCGCGCTTGAGCTCGTAGGGGTCGGCAGAACCATCGGCCAGGGCGGCGTCGATCTTGTCGACCTCGGCCGGGGTGAGCGAGCTGGCCAGACGATAGTACTTGCCGATCATCTCGTCGGGGATGGACATGGTCTTGCCGAACATATCCTTGGGGGCGTCGGTCAGGCCGATGTAGTTGCCATAGGACTTGGACATCTTACGAACGCCATCGGTGCCCTCGAGCAGCGGCATGGTGAGCGCGATCTGGGGCTCCATACCCATCTTCTCCATGAGCTCACGGCCGGCGAGCAGGTTGAAGAGCTGATCGGTGCCGCCCATCTCCACGTCGGCCTTGATCTGCACAGAGTCGAAAGCCTGCATCACGGGATACAGGAACTCATGCAGGGCGATCGGCGTCTGAGACTGGTAGCGCTTGGTAAAGTCGTCGCGCTCAAGAATGCGGGCAACGGTGAACTTGGAGCACACCTGCAGCAGGCCGGCCAGATCCATCGAAAGGATCCAATCGCCGTTGTGCACGATGGTGGTCTTCTCGGGGTCCAGGATCTTCATGGCCTGGCTCACGTAGGTCTCGGCGTTGGCCTCGATCTGCTCCTGCGAAAGCTGCGGACGCGTGGAGTTCTTGCCCGAGGGGTCACCAATCAACGCGGTACCGTTGCCGATGATGAGGGTGACGTTGTGGCCCAGGTCCTGGAACTGGCGCATCTTGCGCAGCGGCACGGCATGGCCCAGGTGCAGGTCGGGGCTGGTGGGGTCGACGCCGAGCTTGATGTTGAGGGGCTCGCCCTTCTCAAGCTTCTTGCGAAGGTCGGCCTCGGGAACGATCTGCGCGGCGCCCGAGGTGATGATACGCATTTGCTCGTCAACAGACAGCATTGGGTATCCTCCTTTTGCTATAGCACCCTCGCCGAAAACGGCGGGGCTGGAAGTCCATAAACTCTCTTATGATAACAAACTGACGCGACGCGGCACCTACGACAGGAAAATCCTCGTCCTGCCGCATGCGTCAATGGCAACTGGCAGACGTGTACCGTCACGCTCAACCAGATAGCGTACCTGCCGACGACGCAAGCAGTCGCGGCAACGGACCTGTCCCGTCGCATCGGTGGCGCAGACGCCCTCGGCGGTCAGCAGGCAGTGCTCGCACACCATAAGCTCGGGACGGTCGGCGTCGACCGGACCAAAGACGCCGGGTTCAGCAGCCAGTTCGGCAATACGCTCCGCATCATTGCCGAGCAACTCGGCCGGCAAGTACACCCGCCCCGCACCGAGTCCGCGCAGCCAGGTAAGCGTGGCCCGATTCGCGCAGAACACCGGCGCCGCCACGTCAAATGTCACGCCCAGCTCGCGAGCGATCACCACCTGTCCCAGGTTGCGGCAGACGACGCACCCGGCACGCTGCATCAGTGAGCGGGTCCGGTCAGCGTCACCCGTGCGGCACACTTCGTCAAGCACCACAACGGCGTCGGACAAATCGAGTTCTCCGCGCGGGTCGGCATCCATCAGCTGCCAAGCAAAAACCATGCGAGCGGGAACCGCGCACTCCACCAACTCCGTCGACGCACCACCATCCACCGCAACGCCCTCAAAGGGCAGCACCTCAACGGCACGCGCAACGGGCGCAATCGCATCCGCCTCGGCCCGCATGCGCTCCAACACCGCCGCCGTCTGATCCAACACGCCGGCGCTGCGAATCAGGTATACCTCGCAGCCCGCGTCCACCTTACGCTTGCAATGCACGACGACGCGCTTCCCCGCTGCGGCATCCACCGGGCAGGGCACCTGCGGCCAGCGCTTGGGCACATCGGGACGCGCGTCGACACCCGGATAGAACCGAATCTCGAGCGTCCCCCGCCGCCACGGCGGCGTCGAGCTCAACGGTCACCTCTTCGTGGCCCACAGCGACCAAGCGCCCCACGCGCACGCCCTGGTTAATTGCGCGCTCAAAGCTCATCAGCTCGGCACCCGAACGCCCTCGCAGGTACGCATCGGTAAACCCACGGTTAAACGACCTTCCCAGCTCGCGCTCAAGCTCTTCCACGGCACCGGGGCCCCACGCGCCGTCGCACAGCATATCGAGTGCCCGGCGCCACACCCGCACCACGTTGAATACGTAATCGGGGTTCTTCATGCGCCCCTCGATCTTGAGCGACGCCACGCCGGCATCTACAAGCTCGGGCAGATGCGCAATACCCAGATAGTCGCGCGGGCACAGCAGGCGATCTCCCTCGACAGCAACAACACTCTGCCCCGCCTCGTCCACTAGGTCGTACGCCAGACGGCACGGCTGTGTGCAGTCGCCGCGCATCGCCGAGCGCCCACGCCGCAGGGCCGAGAACTCGCACGCCCCCGAATAGCCGATGCAAATCGCACCGTGGCAGAATACCTCGATGGGCACGCCCGTGGCACATAGCGCCGCAATCTCGTCGACCGTCAGCTCGCGTGCCGTCGTCACGCGCTCGACCCCCAGCTCGTCGGTGGCAAGCCGCACGGCCCCCTCGCTATGAGCGCCCGCCTGCGTGGACAGGTGAATCTCGACCCCGGGAATCGCCGCGCGCAGCGCGCAGGCCAACCCGGCATCGGCCACAATCAGAGCATCGGCGCCCAGCTCCAGTGCATGAGCTCCCAGCGCCACCGCGTCGGACAGCTCATCGTCAAACACGAACACGTTGAGCGTTACGTACACACGCACGCCATGAGCATGCGCCACGGCACAACCGCGCGCAAACTCGTCATCCGTAAAACCATGCGCGCTCACGCGGGCGTTAAAGCCGCCCAACCCCGCATAGATGGCATCG
>CAJJYO010000209.1 GCA_905197385.1 uncultured Collinsella sp. | reverse complement strand
GGCTCCGCCACTAGCGTCGCCTCAGACTCAAAACCACCATAAAGGGGGCACCTTTATGGTGGTTTTGCTCGCGTGGATGACTCGGGTTACAATACGCCTGACATATCGTCCCCTTCTCCGGATGGGGACAGCGCAAGCGTTCTTGTGACGGCACCGTAGGACTTTGAAGGTGGCCGTCGTGAGGGCGCTTTTTGTTTAGGCGCCCTCGCTCGGGCGTACGCTATGAAGGGAGAGCGTATGAAGAGCTTTATTGCCGAGGATTCATTCTGGGAGCTGTTTCCGCAGGCAGCGGTCGGTGTTGTGGTCGTGGAGGGCATGAAGCCCACGGCTCGGATTCCTCAAGAGGACGTGGATGCGATTGCGGCGTTGCTCGACCGCGCCAATATCGATGCGGAGCGTCATCTGACCAGCGACACTATCAGCGAGAACGCACCGGTCAAGGCATGGCGCGAGGCCTATCGTCTGTTCAAGACCAAGAAAGGCGCGCGCTGCTCGATCGAGAACTTGCTCAAACGCGTGCTCAAAGGCAAGCCGGTGGGCCACATTACGCCCGCGGTGGATATTTACAACACGGTGTCGCTGACCTACGCGCTGCCCGTGGGAGGCGAGGATCTGCATGCGATCGAGGGAGACCTTCGCTTGAAGGTGACCGACGGTGGCGATGCGTTCTTGCCGCTTGGCGAGGAGGCGGACGATCCGACGCTGCCCGGCGAGCTCGCCTACATCGACGATGCGGGCGCTGTGTGCCGCTGCTGGAACTGGCGCGACGGCGTTCGCACGGCGCTGTCCGATAATTCGGCCGATGCGTTCCTGGCGATTGAGTGCGTGGAGTCCGAGCGGATGGGGGATTGCCAGGCTGCGATCGATCGCTTAGCCGAGCTGCTTGAGCGCTATCTGGGAGCGACGGTTGTCATTAAGACGCTTGTGACCCGCGACAATCCTTGCGTGGAGCTGTAGCGGCGCCTAGAACCTATTGATGCCCCAAACCACTACAAAGGTGCCTGTCCCCTTTGTGGTGGTTTTTATGTTGATGGGTTAACAAATGGGGTATTTGGGTACAGGTGTTGCCTTATGCGACTAAGATGTTTACCCGTAAGCATTGTGCAAGCGAAAGGCGGTCGTCTCCCATGCAGCAGAACGACGAGACACGTTTCGAGGACTTTGTCGGACTGATCAGCGGGCTCTACAAGGAGATTCAGCGCATTAAGACATCCGAGGGCGCAAGGCTGGGCCTCAAGGGCTCCGACGTTATGTGCCTTTACTATCTTGAGCGCAGCAAGGACGGCCTGACTGGCGCTGACCTGGCTCGCATGGCAGGCGTGACCCGCGCCGCCGTCTCGCGTACGCTCGCGCATCTGGAGGAGGGGGGCTACGTCGAGGGCGACGATTCGGGTGATGCGGCCGTCAAGTACCGTGCCCCGGTGCGCCTGACTGCCCTGGGCGGCGAGAGCATGAGCGAGGCCGATCGCATCATTCGCGAAGTGCTCGACACCACCGGTAAGGCCATGGGCGTGGAGCAGCGCGAGCAGATGTACGCGTCGCTGCGCACGATTCTCAATACCTTGCGCGAGATCTAAGGCCGCCAAGGTATTTGCTTCCCATTAACAACTGCATAGTCCCGTTTGAGCGCGTATACCGTGCCGGGGCCTTGCTGTCAAAATTCCCTGCGCGGGACCTGCGCAAGAAAGGATTCGCTATGTCCGTCCGCATTATTACCGATTCCGCAAGCGATATGTCGCCGGTCGAGCACCCAGCACTGGCCGTTTTGCCGCTGTCCGTCACCTTTGGCACCGATGTGTACATGGATGGCATCGACATCGATCACCAGCGCTTTTACGAGATGCTCGTGGAGCGCGATGAGCTGCCCAAGACCGGCCAGGTCAACCCGTACGCGTTTTCGCAGGCGATTGCCAAGGTTCGTGAAGTCGGCGATGAGGCTGTGATTATTACCGTGGGCGCTAAGCTATCAGGCACCAATCAGA
Organism: uncultured Collinsella sp.; assembly: GCA_905197385.1. GTDB lineage: Bacteria > Actinomycetota > Coriobacteriia > Coriobacteriales > Coriobacteriaceae > Collinsella. The sequence continues at coordinate 1,197 of CAJJYO010000209.1, read as the reverse complement.
GTGCCCGTACCGCACTTGCCGAGGCGCCGGGCGGCGACGTGTACGTGGTGGATAGCAATAACGTCACTCTGGGCGAGCGTGTCCTGGTCGAGTATGCCCTGCGCCTGGTGAATGAGGGCCGTAGTGCGGCCCAGATCGCGGCGGCCGTCGAGGCCGTCCGTGACCGCGTGGTCGTCATCGGCCTGCTCGAGACGCTGGAGTACCTGGTGCGCGGCGGTCGTCTGTCTGCTGCGGCCGGTGCCGTGGGCACGCTGCTCAACGTAAAGCCTGTGGTGGCTGTCGAGGACGGTCTGATCGTGCAGCTGGGCAAGGCGCGCGGTTCCAAGAACGGCCGCAACCTGCTGAACCAAAAGGTCGAAAAGGCGGGCGGCATCGACTTTTCCATGCCGCTGGCGCTCGGCTATACGGGTCTTTCGGATGCGGTGCTCAAGAAGTATATCGAGGACAGCGCGGCACTTTGGGCTGGCCACACCGAGGGCGAGTTGCCCGTTCACACCATCGGCGCCACCATCGGTACCCACGTAGGCCCTGGCGCCGTAGCCGTAGCCTTCTTCCAGCCCGCCAACTAACCGACCTGCCATAAACCACCACAAAGGTGCCTGTCCCCTTTGCGGTGGTTTATGCTTTTCAGGGTGGAAGGGAGCGAGCAATGGCGTCTGAGGGCTTTTTTGAACGGGTGTACGAGGTGGTCGAGCAGATCCCCGAGGGGATGGTCGCCACGTATGGTCAGGTGGCGCTGCTTGCCGGTCGACCACGAAGTGCGCGGTATGTGGGGTATGCCCTGCATAGCAATCCGCGCCCCGGCGAGATTCCCTGTCACCGCGTGGTGTTTGCCGACGGGCGCATATGCGAGGGTTTTGCTTTCGGCGGTCCCGATGCTCAACGTGAGCTTTTGCTAGGGGAGGGTGTGGCGTTTAAGGACGACATGCACGTCGACCTGGCCGTCTGTCGTTGGCCTGCCGGACTCTAACAGCTCTGCCGTGGCCAGAACCACCACAAAGGTGCCTGTCCCCTTTGTGGTGGTTTTCTGTTGCAGGTTTACCGTGGCTAACTTATGGAGAAGCTATGGCGGCGAATATTGATGCTGCAAAGTAAACCACGGTGAACTATATTGTATTCAGCAACGGAGCAGGCAATAGGCGATGAAAAAGCCTGCCCTGTTGAGTTTGATTCGCATTCCTCCCCTCTGTGCGATTC
>CAJJYO010000208.1 GCA_905197385.1 uncultured Collinsella sp. | reverse complement strand
TCGACGCCGGCGGCGCCGTGCTCAACGTGATTGTCAATCACCGCGTGTACGGTAAGATTACGGCCGACCTGGACATCCGCAATCGTCGCGATGTCGAGCGCTATCTGCGCGATATCGAGAGCGGCAAGAGCTTTCCGCTGCTGACGGTGACCAGCGGCTACCACTTCCATCGCATTGCGGCGGAGGACGAACAGACCCTCGACGAGATCGAGGCGATGCTCAAGGAAAAAGGCTACCTAGCCGATTTAATGCCCTACGAGGATGATCTCTCGTAGCCGACGCTGCATCTATAAGTTGCGGTGAAATAGTTCCTAAAATCGGCATCTAAGCCATAAAACAGGAACTATTCCACCGCAACTGCCAAGGGTCCCGCTCCAAATTAGCTGCCCACATATGCAAAAGGAGGCCTCCGCGGCGATGCGGAAGCCTCCTTTTTTGTGCACGGTGTACTTTTGAGTGTGCAAGTGGGGGAGTTGTTACTCCTCGACGATCTCGGTGATCGCGCCAGCGGGGCAAGCGTCCTGGCAAGCGCCACAGGCGACGCAGGAGTCCTCGTCAGCGACGGTAGCGACGTCCTGGAGCTCCAGAACGCCAGCGGGGCAGGAGTCGACGCAAACGCCACAAGCGATGCACTCGTCGGCATCAATTACGGGATGAGCCATGGTAGTTTCCTCTCTGTTGACCGACGCTACAGGCGATGCGCGCCGGTTTGATTCGGGCAAAAACATACCACGGGAGCGACCGTTTGCAATACCCTCTGGCCGGCATCTTCATACCGTTCGCCGAGTATGCCAAGGTTTACTAAAAAACACGCAGGTGGGGCCGTTGAGCTGCGTAAATGTTAGCTAAAGGTGACTTGAATTATTGAGCTATTGAGCGCGCCTGCGGAAAGGGCATCCCGTTATTTAGCCGAAAACTGGGTCGCAGTTTCCGGTTGGGCCCGCTGGCGGAAACTGCGACCCGTAATCCACGTCCATAACGGGACGAGTTTTCCATAAGGCAGCCCCAGGCACCCCCGGACGCAAATCTCAGCCATCTCTACATAGATCTCGATAGATTTGACGAGAACTCAAACAGTGCGTCTACCTGCGCATTTAAGAACCTAAACTCTCAGCAATAAGAAATCTTATATGAATTGACTTAGATTTTGTATATTCCGGCCCATAAGGGGATACACTACATCCTGAAAGACAAGCCGAAGCGCCGCGTGACAGACCGTCGAGGCGGCGCGAACGCAAAAGAGAGAGGGAATTTCTAATGAGTAAGATTCTTGGTATCGACCTTGGTACTACTAACTCCGCAATGGCCGTTCTCGAGGGCGGTTCTCCGACCATTATCGTGAACGCCGAGGGCGACCGCACCACCCCGTCCGTCGTGGGCTTCCGTGCTGACGGCGACCGCGTCGTGGGTAAGGCCGCTAAGAACCAGGCTGTCACCAACCCCAAAAACACCGTGTTCTCCATCAAGCGCTTCATGGGCCGCAAGTACTCCGAGTGCACCTCCGAGATCAAGACCGTGCCGTATGAGGTCAAGGAGGGCCAGGGTGGCCGTGCCGTCGTCGACATCGAGGGCAAGGATTACACCGCTGAGCAGGTGAGCGCCATGACGCTCGCAAAGATGAAGGCCGACGCCGAGAAGTATCTGGGCGAGACCGTCACCGACGCCGTCATCACCGTCCCGGCCTACTTCAACGACGCCCAGCGTCAGGCTACCAAGGACGCCGGTAAGATCGCCGGCCTCAACGTCAAGCGTATCGTCAACGAGCCGACCGCTGCTGCTCTTGCCTATGGCCTGGACAAGCAGGGCACCGACCAGCGCATCCTGGTCTTCGACCTGGGCGGCGGCACCTTCGACGTCTCCATCCTCGACCTCGCAGACGGCGTGTTTGAGGTTCTGTCCACCTCGGGCGACAACCACCTGGGCGGCGACGACTGGGATCAGCGCGTCATCGACTGGATGGCCGATAAGTTCCAGCAGGAGAACGGTGTCGACCTGCGTCAGGACCCCATGGCCCTGCAGCGTCTGAAAGAGGCCGCCGAGAACGCCAAGAAGGAGCTCTCCGCCGCCCAGCAGACCACCATCAACCTGCCGTTCATTACCATGAACCAGTCTGGCCCGCTGCACCTCAACTACACGATGACCCGCGCCGAGTTCGAGAAGATCACCCGCGACCTGCTCGAGCGCTGCAAGCAGCCTGTCACCAACGCCCTGCGCGACGCCAAGCTTAAGCTCTCCGATTTGACCGAGGTCATCCTCGTCGGCGGCTCCACCCGTATGCCCGCTGTCCAGGAGCTCGTCAAGACCATGACCGGCAAGCAGCCCAACATGTCCGTGAACCCCGACGAGGTCGTTGCCGACGGTGCTGCCGTCCAGGGCGGCGTGCTCACCGGCGACGTCGAGGGCATCCTGCTGCTCGACGTTACCCCGCTGTCGCTGGGCGTCGAGACCATGGGCGGCATCATGACCAAGATGATCGACCGCAACACCACGATCCCGACCTCCAAGACCGAGGTCTACTCCACCGCTGCCGACAACCAGACCAGCGTCGAGATCAACGTGCTCCAGGGCGAGCGCGAGCTTGCCCGCGACAACAAGTCGCTCGGTAAGTTCCAGCTGACCGGTATCCCGGCTGCCCGCCGCGGCGTGCCGCAGATCGAGGTCACCTTCGACATCGACGCCAACGGCATCGTCAAGGTCTCCGCTAAGGACAAGGGCACCGGCAAGGAGCAGCAGATCACCATTTCCGGCTCCACCGCTCTGTCCGACGACGAAGTCGATCGTATGGTCAAGGACGCCGAGGCTCATGCCGAGGAGGACAAGAAGCAGAAGGAAGAGGTCGAGGTCCGCAACCAGACCGACAGCCTGTGCTACTCCACCGAGCAGACCCTCAACGAGCTGGGCGACAAGGTTTCCGCCGACGTGAAGTCCAAGGCCGAGGCCGCTATCGCCGACGCCAAGAAGGCGCTCGAGGGCTCTGACGTCGAGGCCATCAAGGCCGCCGGCGAGTCCCTGCAGTCTGTGGCCTACGAGCTGGCTCAGGTTGTCTACGCCGACGCTCAGCAGCAGACCGACGGTGCCGCCGGCGCCCAGCCTGCCGACGATGACGTCGTCGACGCCGACTACGAGGTTGTGGACGACGAGGACAAGTAATCATGTCCGCTCGTAAAGCTCGCACGGAGGCGGCTGCC
>CAJJYO010000207.1 GCA_905197385.1 uncultured Collinsella sp. | reverse complement strand
GTACTATGTGTTGGACTTGAATTTGCGCAGGGCCGGAGCCCATGTGCACGATGACGAAAGGGGGCTGCGTGGCAGGCTGGAATCTGACCGGCAATACCGTTTCCGCCGAGTTCGACGGATCGGACGAGCAGGAGCGCAAAGAGCTCAGCGTGAGCCAAGCGGTGGAGATCGCCGCCGGCGCGCTCGATGCCATTCCGCAGTTGAGCGTTTTGGGTGAGGTCACGGGTTTTCGTGGTCCCAATGCCCGAAGCGGCCACTGCTACTTCCAGATTAAGGACGACTCGGCGCCCGTCGACTGCATCATCTGGAAGGGCGCCTACCTTAAGCGCACCTTCGATCTGCGCGACGGCATGCAGGTAAGCTTTAAGGGCAGCTTCAATCTCTACAAGCCTACGGGTCGCATGAGCTTTGTCGCTCGCTCATTCTCGCTGGCGGGGGAGGGCCTGCTGCGTCAACAAGTGGCGCAACTGGCCGAAAAGCTCCGCCGCGAGGGCCTGATGGACGAAGCGCGCAAGCGCCGTATCCCGGTGTTCTGCTCACGCGTGGCGGTCGTCACCTCGCTTTCGGGCGCCGTGATCGACGACGTCAAGCGTACGCTGCGCCGTCGCAACCCGCTCGTCGAGCTTGTCTGCGTGGGCGCAAAGGTCCAGGGCGAGGGCGCGCCGGCAGAGCTTATTGAAGGCTTGCGCCGCGCCGCTGCCATTACGCCGGCGCCCGATTGCATTTTGCTTGTCCGTGGCGGCGGCTCCTTCGAGGACCTCATGACCTTTAACGGCGAGGAGCTTGCCCGTGCGGTGGCGGCTTGCCCCGTGCCCGTGGTGACCGGCATTGGCCATGAGCCCGATACCTCGATTTGCGACATGGTGAGCGACCGTCGCGCCTCCACGCCAACGGCAGCGGCAGAATCGGTGGCGCCGGCTATGACGGAGTTGGCCGACGTGCTCGAGACGCGCCATCAACGTCTGGGTGCCGCGATGGCTTCGATGATCGGGTCGGATCAGGTCGATCTGGAAATGCTCGACCAGCGCGGTCGTCGTGCCTGGGACACCTATACGGCTCGTTTGGTTGACGCGCTCGATGCGGCCGCGTGCCGCCCGTGCCTCAACGATCCAACGTTTATGGTCGCGCGTCGCGAGTCCGAGCTTGCGCTGACTGCCGATCGACTGTCGGGCGCCATAACGCGTTCGGTTGGGGCCTTCCGCTCCAACTTCGAGCGTCTGCCCGAGCGCTTGATCGCAAGCACCTCGGGGCTCGATGGCAAACGCCATGCGCTCACGCTTGCGAGTTCCCGTCTGGAGCATCAGGGGCGCACAATGCTCAACAAGTCAGCTTCCGACTTGGGCCGTGCAGCGGCTTCGCTCGATGCCCTGTCGCCGCTCAAGGTACTTGCCCGCGGCTATTCCATCGCGTACAGCGATGATGGTGTGGCTACGAGCGCCAAGAGCTTTAAGCCCGGCGATGCCATCCGCGTGCGTATGGCAGACGGCAACGTGGCTGCAACGGTCGATACGGTCGAGTAACCCGCGTTTCATAGCGATAAACCTTTAGGAAAGGAAACAGATATGGCAGAGAAGACCCCGGTCGAGCAGCTTACGTACAAGCAGGCCTCGCAGGAGCTGGAGCTCATCATCCGCAGCCTGGAGTCGGGCGATATGGAGCTCGAGGAGTCGCTCGAGAGCTATACCCGCGGCGTCGAGCTCCTCAAGAGCCTGCGCACCCGCCTGTCCGATGCCGAGCAGAAGGTCTCGGTGCTTCTTAAGGACGTCGACGGCAACGACGTGCTCGCCGACGGCGAAGCCGCCAACACCGACGACAACCTCTCGTTCTAACCATCCTGACCAAATATAATTACCTTGGTCTGTGAGAAAGGAACCAACCATGTGTGATTGCATCTTCTGCAAAATTGCCAACCACGAGATCCCCTCGACCGTTGTCTATGAGGACGATCAGGTCATCGCGTTCGACGACCTCAACCCCCAGGCGCCGGTCCACACGCTCGTGATCCCCAAGAAGCACTACAGCGACATCGCCGACAACGTGCCTGCCGAGACCATGGGCGCCATGGCCCACGCCATCCAGGAGGTCGCCAAGGCCAAGGGCCTGGAGGACGGTTTCCGCGTCATCTCCAACAAGGGCGTTAACGCCGGTCAGACCGTCATGCACTTCCACATGCACGTCCTCGGCGGCAAGAACCTGGGCGAGAACCTCATCTGAGGACGCCTCTTCCATGCAATGAAACGGAAGCTCAGGCACCGATAACTTATATATCAACGCAATAAACCCGAGCGCGAGGGCGTTTGGGTTTATTATTGAAGCGTATGTAACCTGGCGGCGCCACACCGCCTGTTAGTAGGGAGACACATGAACGTTCTGGTCGTCAACGCAGGATCTTCGACGCTTAAGTATCAGGTCATCGATACCAAGTCCCACAAGGTGTCCGCAAAGGGCTCCTGCGAGCGCGTCTGCTTTACCGGCGGTACCTTCACCCACGCTGCCAACGGTTCCAAGAAGGTGACCGAGAACATCGAGTTCCCCGACCACAAGGTCGCCATCGAGGTCGTCCTGAAGGACCTCGAGGCCAACGGTGTCAAGATCGAGGGCATCGGCCACCGTATCGTTCAGGGCGGTTGGTACTTCGGCGATTCCTCCCTCGTCGACGAGGACGTCCTCGCCAAGATCCGCGAGGTCGCTCCGCTCGCCCCGCTGCACAACAACCCCGAGGCCAACGTTATCGAGTACTGCCTCGAGCAGTATCCCGACCTGCCCAACGTCACGGTCTACGACACTGCTTTCCACTTCAATATGCCCGAGGTCGCCAAGACCTACGCCCTGCCCAAGGACGTCTGCGACAAGCTGCACATCCGTAAGTACGGCGCCCACGGCACCAGCTACCGCTACATCTCCAAGAAGGTTGCCGAGATGACCAACGGCGAGGCTCGCCGTGTGCCACATCGGTTCCGGCGCTTCCCTGTGCGCCATCGAGGACGGCAAGTGCATGGACACCACCATGGGCTTGACGCCGCTCGACGGTGTCATGATGGGCACCCGCTGCGGCTCCATCGACCCTGCTACCGTGTGCTACCTGCAGCGCGAAGGTGGCTACACCTTCGACGAGGTCGACGAGATGATGAACAAGAAGTCCGGCCTTTTGGCTGTGACCGGCGGCAAGACCAACGACTGCCGCAACGTCGAGGAGCTCGCC
>CAJJYO010000206.1 GCA_905197385.1 uncultured Collinsella sp. | reverse complement strand
GGACCCCCTGGTCTTTCCCGCCGGCATCGGCGAGCACGCTCCGGCTGTCCGCGCCGGCGTGGCCGATCGTCTGGCCTTTATGGGCGTCAAGATGGACCATGCCCGCAACGCTCTGCGTGGCGACGGCGCTTGGTGCCTGTCCGCCAAGGATTCCAAGGTCAAGATCTTCGTCATCCCCACGGATGAGGAGTTCATGATCGCCTCCGACGTCGAGCGCATCGTCAACAGCAAGTAATTGCAAGAGGGGAGGGGCTGGACGACCAAGTGCCGTTCAGCCCCTCTTTTGCGCTCGTTGGGCGATATGCCTGATAGCTATTTATCAAGATGTGATAACTTCTTATTAAAATGCGGTCGCCTTAAGAGGTCTGCGTCGACCGTATTGCACTGCAAAGGAGTCTCATGAACGTACTTGTTGTCAACGCCGGCAGCTCAAGCCTTAAATATCAGCTTCTGGATACCGATACCCGCGAGGTTTTCGCCAAGGGCAACTGCGAGCGTATCGGCTCGGACATGGGTATCTTTGGCCACTCCGAGAACGGTGGCGCCAAGCAGACCGAGGAGGTTCCCTTCCCCGATCATCGCTCTGCTATCGCTCGCGTGCTCGAGGAGCTCGAGAAGACCGACTTTACGATCGATGGCATTGGGCATCGTATCGTTCAGGGCGGCTGGCACTTCGATGATTCCGCAGTTGTTGACGACGAGGTCATGGCTAAGATCCTTGAGGTGGCCCCGCTCGCCCCGCTGCACAATTACGGCGAGGCCGCAGCAATCGAGTATTGCCGCGAGAAGTATCCGGAGCTGCCCAACGTCGCCGTCTTCGATACCTCGTTCCACATGACCATGCCCGAGGTCGCCTACACCTACGCGCTGCCCAAGGACGTGTGCGACAAGTACCACGTGCGAAAGTACGGTGCCCACGGTACGAGCCACCGCTACGAGTGGATGATGGCAAAGGAGATTCTGGGCTCGTGCTGCCACCGTCTGCTTTCGTGCCATCTGGGCAACGGCGCTTCGCTCGCCGCCATTGAGGACGGCGTTTGCCGCGACACCACGATGGGGCTCACGCCGCTCGACGGCCTGATGATGGGCACCCGTTGTGGTTCCATTGACCCTGCCACCGTGTGCTACCTCCAGCGCGAGGGCGGCTACAGCTACCAGGAAGTCGACGACATGATGAACAAGCAGTCTGGTCTGCTTGCCATCTCGGGCATCTCCAACGACGCCCGCGACATCCGTACACGCGCCTCCGAGGGCGACGAGCGCTGCCTGCTCGCCTTCGATATGTTCGCCTACAAGGCTATGCAGCAGGCCGGTTCCATGATTGCCTCTATGGCGGGCGTGGATACCATCCCCTTTACCGCCGGCATCGGCGAGAACGACTGGTCGATCCGCAAGGCCTTCTGCGACTGCTTCGAGTGGCTGGGCGTGCGCATCGACAACAACAGGAACCGCGAGGCCGTGGGTAACGGCCCGCAGGTCATCAGCGCCGCCGGCTCTTCCGTTACGGTCATGGTCATCCCCACAGACGAGGAATACATGATCGCCCACGACGTCGAGCGTCTAACCAAGAACAACTAACGCGCGCATTTGCAAGTAGACGAAAGGTCTCCAGAGCAACAGCCCCGGAGGCCTTTTTACTAGCAGGCGGAAATTCCAGTCCCAAAGTGGTCGCCACCAGCAACGCCTGCGCTCCCAACAACGGCACCCATCCGTTCAGATTTTTCAGCCCCAGCTCGTAGTCAAGCCGCCGTCCATTCCAGATGCCCTGAATGCTACGTGGCGGTAGAAGGCCGTACGGGTTAACCCCTGAAAACAATCCGCAGACCAGAAACGCCCCCGTTCGTAGCTCCGGAGGAGCAGAACGGGGGCGTTTCATTGGTCGAGGACGTTTTCAAAACCAAGCCCGGCCCCGGCCGGACAGCCCACGAACGCTACAAGTTCTTGACACCCATCGCGCGCATGGCGTTCAGGATGGCGATGATCGCCACGCCTACGTCGCCGAACACGGCAAGCCACATGTTGGCGATGCCCAGCGCTGCCAGCACAAGGATCAGCAGCTTAACGCCCAGCGCAAAGATGATGTTCTGCCAGACGATCGTCATGGTCTTGCGTGCCACGCGGATCGCGCGGGAAATGTTGGACGGCTTGTCGTCCATGAGCACGACATCGGCGGCCTCGATCGCAGCGTCAGAACCCATAGCGCCCATGGCAATGCCCACATCGGCGCGCGTAAGCACGGGCGCATCGTTGATGCCGTCGCCCACAAAGGCGAGCTTGCCCTTGCCACTCTCGGTTGCAAGCAGCGCCTCGACGCGCTCGACCTTATCGCCCGGCAGCAGCTGCGCGTGGAACTCGTCGAGACTGAGTTGCTTGACCACAGACGCCGCAACCTCCTCGCGGTCGCCCGTGAGCATGACGGTGCGCTTGACACCGGCGGCGTGCAGGTCGCGAATCGTTTGCTCAGCATCGGCCTTGACGGTGTCTGCAATCACGATGTGGCCGGCGTACACGCCGTCAACGAGCACATGCAGAATCGTTCCGACGACCTCGCAATCGGGCGCTTCGACTCCGGCCGCGGCGAGCATCTTTGCGTTGCCAACGACGACGTGCTTGCCGTCGATGGTTGCCGTCACGCCATGGCCCGCGTCGTTGGTGGAGTCGCTTACGCGCTTGGGGTCGACCTCGCCCTGGTAGGCGACACGTACGGACTGCGCGATGGGGTGATCGGAGAACGACTCAGCAAGGGCTGCGACTTCAAGCAGCGATTGCTCGGTATAGCCTGCCTCGGGGTGTACCGCGACCACCGAGAACGTGCCGTTGGTGAGGGTGCCCGTCTTGTCAAAGACGACGGTGTCCACGTCGGCGAGCGTCTCGAGGTAGTTAGAACCCTTGATGAGAACGCCCAGCTTGGACGCGCCGCCGATGCCGCCAAAGAAACTGAGCGGCACGCTGATCACCAACGCGCACGGGCAGCTGACGACCAAGAAGGTCAGGCCGCGCAGAATCCAGTCGGACCAGGCACCGGTGACCAGGCCACCGCCGAGCGCGAGCACCGCGGCAGCGCCGGTGACGGCGGGCGTGTAGATGCGGGCAAAGCGGGAGATGAACGCCTCAGACCGGGACTTGCGGGAGCTGGCGTTTTCCACGAGGTCGAGGATCTTGGAGACCGTCGACTCCCCGAACTCCTTCGTCGTCCGCACCTTCAGCACGCCGTTCATGTCGA
>CAJJYO010000205.1 GCA_905197385.1 uncultured Collinsella sp. | reverse complement strand
AGGGACTGAATTTGGAGTTGAATCGTTTAAACAGTCCCTATTTCACCGCAACTTATAGGAGGGGTAGAAAAAGGCGGAGGCCCTGGAGAGGGACTCCGCCTTATATACAGGGGGCGATGGTATTCGCGTGTTGCGGGATTAGACCAGGCGGGCGTTGATCGTCTTGGCGATCTTGGCGGCGTCGGTGGAACCCTTGACGGTGGCACGGAAGTCCTCGTCCATGAGCGCCTCGGCGACCTTGGACAGGATCTTAAGGTGCGTGGTGCCGGCCTGGGCACCCGGGATGAGCAGCGCGATGGCCACGTTGACGGGAGCGCCGTCCATGGTGTCCCAACCGGTCACACCGGACTCGTCCTTGACGACGATGACGGCAGCCTCGGTAATGGCGTCGGACTTGGCATGCGGGATGGCGAAACCCTCCATCATGCCCGTGGTGCCCTCGGCCTCGCGGGCCAGGAAGGCGTTCATCACGGCGTCGGCGTCGCAGGCGATACCGGCCTTGACAGCCTGGTTGGAAACGAAGCTCAGAGCCTCGTCACGAGAAGCGAAGTCCTCGGCGACAAAGACATTCTCGACCTTCACGAAGTCGGCAGCCTCGGCCTTGGGGGCCTCGACGGCAGCGGCCTTGGGGGCCTCAACGGACCTGGCTACAGGAGCGGCCTTCTGATTCTTCTCGAAGTCGTACTTCTTGAAGGCCACGAACAGGATGCCACCGACCACAGCGCCGATGAGGATCGCGAGGACCCACAGCGGACCGTTCTCGACAACGGGCAGGACCAGGAAGCCGCCGTGAGGCGCCGGATCGTGAACGTTGAAGAAGATGGTCAAGATGGAAGCGATGGAAGAACCGAGCATCATGATGGGCATGACGGGCCAGATGTTCTTGGTCATGAACGGAATGGCGCCCTCGGTGATGTGGGTGCAACCAAGGATGAGGTTGACGATACCGGCGTCATGATCCTCCTGGCTGAAGTACTTCTTGCCGACAACGACGGCGAAGGTGGTGATCAGCGGCGGAACGATGCAAGCGGCGGAGACGGCAGCCATGAAGTTGGTGCCGAAGTTGTAGGTCTCGGTGCCGACGCCAGCTTCGAGAGCGGTACCGAGCAGGAAGGTGCCAGTAGCGTAAGCAGCCTTGTTGACCGGGCCGCCCATATCAAAGGCGCACATGCAGCCGATGGCCAGGCCAAGGATCACCGGACCGGAGTTACCGAGGCTCTGCAGGAAATCCATCATGCCCTGGTTAATGGCAGCCATGGGGCCGGAAATACCGAGCATGACCAGGCCGACGATGGCGGTAGAGCACAGCGGATACAGGAAGATCGCCTTCAGGCCATTAAGGCTCGCGGGAATTTTAGAGAAAACCTTCTCGAGCAGCAAAATGACATAGCCGGCGAGGAAGCCGCCGACGATGCCGCCCAGGAAGCCAAAGCCCACACCCGAGCCTCCAGCGTCGATCATGCCGGTATCGGCGTTAACGGGCAGACCCTGGATGGCAATCATACCGGCAACAAAGCCGGGGACGAGCGCCGGGCGCTTGCCGATAGACTCGGCGATGTAGGCGGAGAGCACCGGAACCATGAGGTTCATGGCGATACCGCCGATAATCTTGAGCATCGCGGCAAAGCTGTTGTAGTCGGCAGCCGTCGAATCAAAGGACGTGATGCCCCACAGGAACGAAATGGCGGTCAGAACACCACCGGCAACGACGAAGACCAGCATGTGGCTGACGCCGTTCATGAGGTGCTTGTAGATGACGTGACCGATGGACTCCTTCTCCTCGACCTCGTCCTCGACATCGGCGGCAGTGGCAACCGTGTCGTCGCCCTTGGCGGCGGGCGGGCGGGCGATCAGATTTCCGGCGGCCTCGACGGACAGGGCCTTGGAAACACCGACGGAAACCATGGGCTTACCGGCGAAACGCTCAGCCTGGACATCCTTATCGGCTGCGACGACGACGGCCTTGGCACCGGCGATCTCGCTCTTGGTGAGCTCGTTCTCGACACCGACCTGGCCATGAGTCTCGACCTTAATGGTCAGACCTCGCTCGGCAGCTGCCTTCTCCAGCGCCTCCTTCGCCATGAAGGTGTGCGCAATGCCGGTCGGGCAACCGGTCGCGGCGATGATGTCAAACTTAGCCATGTGTCCCTCCTTTTTAAGTTTTGCGCCCGCAGGCGCTCCCCTACACGCGCTTCAATGCGCGTTTTTCCACACTTGAAAGATACCAACCTACCGTCCGCGTGAGAAGAGACAAGGCGAAATTCTCCGGTGAAAGGTTCTTTCATAACCGTAAACGGTAAGTGAAAGTTTACCATCAACACTTGAAACGGCAAGGTGTATCTTGTAATTGAAAATGCCCGTATACTATGGCATTGCGAATCAAATTAGATTTTCATGCCAACCAGGAGCCATCCATGACCGATAGTAGCAAGAGCGCACTTTCCCTCATTAGCACCCATCAGGGATACAGCGAATCCGAGCAGCGCATTGTCGACTATATATTGGAGCACCAGTCCGAGGCTCCACGCCTCACGGCGGCTCAGCTCTCACGCGCCGCTGCCACGTCCGAGGCGACCGTTTCGCGCTTCTGCCGCAAGCTTGGGTTTGGCAGCTTCCGCAGCTTTCAGTTTTCGTTGGCGAGGGATTTGGAAAGCCAGCGAAACGAGGGCCTGACCGACGAGGTCTCGCTCGACAACATGGAGCAGAGCCTTAAAAATATCCTCGCCGCCAAGGTGAGTGAGCTTAATGCGACCATCGACGGCATTGATCACGACACGTTGGCCGCAGTTGTACACGCGCTTAAGAATGCCGGCGTTATTGAGTTCGCCGCCGTGGGCAATACAAACGCGGGCGCGCTCGACGCAACATTTAAGTTTTCGCAGCTGGGCCTGCGCTGCATGACGAGTACCATTAGCGAGACATCGATCGGCTTTGCGCTCACGTTGCGCCCGGGTGACGTCATCGTGCTAATCTCAAACTCCGGCAAATCGCGCCGACTGAATCGCATGGCAAAAGCGGCTCCCTGCGGCGCAACCGTAGTCGTCATCAGCAGCGACAGCAAGTCTCCACTCGCGCGCCTGGCAGACTACACTTTTAATACCGTCAACCACGAAGCACTGCTGACAACGGGCGACTTCGCGTTCTCCAAGATGAGCGCCACGATGATCATCGAGGTCATCTACAACTTCCTGCTGCCCGAAATCGAGGACGCCCGAGAGCACATCAGCTACTATGAGGAACTCATCCAACCGGATAAGGTCGTGGAGTAAAACACGAAGTGGGA
>CAJJYO010000204.1 GCA_905197385.1 uncultured Collinsella sp. | reverse complement strand
AAGCCGCTCTCCGCTGCCCGCGGCATCGAGGTCTCTCAGGTCTTCCAGCTGGGCACCAAGTATTCCGAGGCCATGGGTGCCACCTTTATGGACGAGGATGGCAAGGAGAAGCCGCTCATCATGGGCTGCTACGGCGTTGGTGTGTCCCGCTCGCTCGCTGCCGTCGTGGAGCAGCACAACGACGAGCACGGTATCGTCTGGCCGGTCTCCGTTGCCCCGTACGAGGTCGCGGTGATTCCGCTCGATCCCAAGAAGGAGGAGTGCGCTACCGTCTGCGAGCAGATCGTTGATGGCCTGTGCGCCGAGGGTATCGAGGTCGTCGTCGATGACCGTGACGAGCGTCCCGGCTTTAAATTTGCCGACAACGACCTTATGGGCTTCCCGTATCAGGTCGTTCTGGGTAAGCGTGGCCTCAAGAACGGCACCGTCGAGCTCAAGGACCGTGCTACGGGTGAGCGCGAGGACGTGGCGATCGACGAGGTCGTCGCCAAGGTCGCCGAGCTTGTGAAGGCGGCACGCCGTTAATCGGCGATTTCGCTTGTAGTTCGATATACGGGACGGCCCCGCATTTCTCCAGATAGGGGAGATGCGGGGCCGTCCTTTTATCTTGTCGGCGTACTCAATCGCTAAAAGGAAACCCCACAGCCCATGCGAGCTGCGGGGTTTCCTTTGTGCCTCCGATGCGAAATAAATCGCTCAGATATTACTGATAATCGACGACGTCGATCCAGTTCTTCAGGAACTCATCGTTCACGTTGCGCTTACGAGCGAGCTCGGAAGCGGCGACGATGCTCGTCCACTGACGCACGACCTGCATGGGCATGTCGGCGCGGTCGCAGTAGAGCTCCAGATAAGCCTCGGCCTGGTCCTTGCTGTTGAGGGCAAAGAGCAGGTAGGTGGTGGCAACGTCGGCAGCAGGGGAGCCCTGGGTAGCGTGTGCCCAGTCGCACACATAGAGCTGGCCGTCGTCGCCGACGATGACGTTGGAGGGGTTGAAGTCGCCGTGGCAGACCTTGAACTCCTTGGTCATGCCGTCCAGACGCTCCTGAAGGTTGTAGCGCGTGGTGGCATTGAGCTGATCAAGGCTGTCGATCATGCGGGCGAACTTGTCGCGCTGACGGTTGAGCAGCGGGGAGGTGTAGCCGTGGATCTCGATCTGGAGGTCGACGAACATCTCGAGGTACTCACCAAAGCGCTGGGGCTCGGCAGTCATCTTCTCGGCAAGGGTGGTGCCCGGAACCTTCTCGGTCACGAGCGCCCAGCCGTTGGCGTTCTCGAGCTGGGAAACCTCGAGAGCCTTGGGGCTGCGGATGCCGCACTCATTGATGCGGGCAAGATTCAAAGCCTCGTTGAACACGTCGGAGACAGGCTTGGTCTCGTTAAAGACCTTGACGATCTTGTCGCCCAGGTCGTAAACGACCTTGTTGCCACGGCGGACGAGCTCGGTCTTGGAATCGGGTAGCAGCATGGTTGCATCCTTTCAACGATGCGATAGAAGCGACGGCGGGGATGTGTGAAACACCCGTGCACCCCCGCCGCAAAAAACCGTGCTAAAAACTAGCAGACGGCGTAGTCCTGGGGCTCGCGGCCGTAGTAGGCGTCCAGGTAGAGCTCCTTGATCTCGCTCATGAGCGGGTAGCGCGGGTTAGCGCCGGTGCACTGGTCGTTGAATGCCTGCTCGGTCATCTCGTCGAGGGTGTCGAGGAAGTACTGCTCGTCAACACCGTAGTCGGCGATGGTCTTCTTGACACCGATGAAGTCCTTGAGCTCCTCGAGCTTCGTGATGAAGTTCTCGAAGACCTCCTTGTCGTCCTTGCCCTCGATGCCGCAGTACTTGGCCATCTCGGCGTAGTTGTGCAGCGCGTTGGGGTAAGGATACTGGGAGAAGGTACCCATCTTGACGGGAGCCTCGGCGGCGTTGTAGCGCATGACGCGGGTCAGGATGACGGCGTTAGCGATGCCGTGGGGCAGGTGATGGAAAGCGCCGAGCTTGTGAGCCATGGAGTGGTTGAGGCCCAGGAAAGCGTTGGCGAAGGCCATACCGGCCATGCAGGAGGCGTTGTGCATCTCCTCGCGGGCGTGCGGGTCCTTGGCGCCGTTCGTGAAGCTGGAGGGCAGGTTCTCAAAGACGAGCTTGGCAGCGCGCTCGGAGAGGCCCTTGGTGTAGTCGGAAGCCATGATGGAGACGTAGGACTCGATGGCGTGGGTCATGACGTCGATGCCGGAGGCAGCGGTCAGGCCGCGCGGGGCGGTCATGCAGTTGTCGGCGTCGACGATAGCCATGTTGGGGAGCAGCGCGTAGTCGGCGAGCGGCCACTTGATGCCGGTCTCCTTGTCGGTGATGATGGCGAACGGCGTGCACTCGGAGCCGGTACCCGAGGAGGTCGGGACGGCGACGAAGTAGGCCTTCTTGCCCATCTCGGGGAAGGTGAAGATACGCTTGCGGATGTCCATGAAGTCCATGGCCATGTCCTCGAACTTGCACTCGGGGTGCTCGTACATCATCCACATAATCTTGCCGGCGTCCATAGCGGAGCCACCGCCGACGGCGATGATGACGTCCGGCTCAAAGAGAGCCATCTGCTTGGCGCCGCGACGTGCGCACTGCAGCGACGGATCAGGCTCAACGTCGTAGAAGCAGTCGTGGGCGATGCCCATCTCGTCGAGCTTGGCCTCGATGGCGCGGGTGTTGCCATTCTTGAAGAGGAACTGGTCGGTGACGATGAAGGCGCGCTTCTTGCCCATGACGGTGCCGAGCTCGTCGAGAGCGACGGGCGTGGAACCCTTCTTGAAGTAGACCTTCTCGGGAGCGCGGAACCACAGCATGTTCTCACGGCGCTCGGCCACAGTCTTAACGTTGATCAAGTGCTTCACCCCAACGTTCTCGGAGACGGAGTTGCCGCCCCAGGAGCCGCAGCCCAGGGTCAGAGACGGCTTCATGCCAAAGTTGTACAGGTCACCGATGCCGCCGTGCGAAGACGGGGTGTTGATGACGATACGGCAGGCCTTCATGACGTGCTCGAACAGGCTGATCTTCTCGGCCTGGGCGGGGTGCACGTACAGAGAGGCGGTGTGGCCCGGGCCACCGGCGAGCACCAGGTGCTCGGCCTTGTCGACGGCCTCCTGGAAGTCCTTGGCGTGATACATGGCCAGGACCGGGGAGAGCTTCTCGTGGGAGAACTCCTCCTTGGCGGGGTTGGTGGAGGTGACCTCGGCGATCAGGATCTTGGTCTTGGCGGGAACCTCGATGCCGGCGAGCTCGGCGATCTTGGCGGCAGCCATGCCGGGGATGCGG
>CAJJYO010000203.1 GCA_905197385.1 uncultured Collinsella sp. | reverse complement strand
CGATGGGGCCGATATCGCCGGCGACGTAGCGGGCGCCGGCCTCGCGGGCGCAGGCGACAGCGGCGGCAAAGACATCTGCCACGGTGGCGGCGCCGTCGAGCTTGTGGGCGTTGGCGCCAAAGGTGTTGGCGGTGATCACGTCGCAGCCGGCCTCGACATACTGACGCTGGATATCGGTGATAACCTCGGGCTCCTCAAAGTTGAGCAGCTCGGGCAGGGCGCCGGCCTTCATGCCGGCAGCCTGCAGCATGGTGCCCATGCCGCCGTCAAACAGCAGGTGCCCCGTGCCCTCGATGGCGGCGCGCAGGCGATCGTCCTTAATGCGCAGGTCGTCGATCGTGCGTGGCTTGTACACAGCGCCGTTGCAGCGTGCGGCATTGACGGGCGCCGCCAGCGCGGCACCATCCGAATTATGAGTAATAAGCGGGGTGAACATCGGGGGCTCCTAGTGGCTGGAATAGCAGGTGGTGTGGGCGGCGCGGAAGCGGCAGTGCTCGCGCATGCGGCAGATATTGCAGGTGGGGCGACTCTGGGCGTCGTGGACTTTGCCGTCGAACAGACCGATCACCGCGGTCACGCTCTTGGTGGGCATGAGCAGGCTGGTGGGCGTGACGGTAAGGCCGATGAGCCGCGTGGCGTTGAGCGCATCGACGATCGAGCGCTGGGCCGAGAGCGGGCAGTCGCCGTATCCGGGACTGAAGCGCCAGTTACCGGCGAGTCCGTGTGCGGCGGCCGCAGCCTTGACCTGCTGGTCCATCTGCTCGACGGCAGCTTCCACATAGGCAGAGCACGCGGCATCGAGCACGGCGCCCTCCAGGGGATGTTGGGCTCCCGTGGTGCGCAGGCGACGCTCGGCGTCCATGCCGAGGGTGCATGCCATGAGCGCGGCAAAGCGGGCATCTTTGAGATGTCGATAGATATCGCGACCTCGCAGCTCAACGTTGGTGCCAACCAGACGGATGCTGGGCTCTCCCTGCTCGTCCACGCCCGTGGCATCGACGGCAAACACGCGGCGCACGCCACGGGGCTCAATGTCCAGTTCCAGACGTTCAACGACAAGCTCAATACGTCGTGACAGTTCGGGCTCAATCTGCTGGCCGCCGTAACCCAGATACCGCAGCATCTCGGCACGGTCGACACGGGGATGGTGCGCGGCATCGATACGGTAGAGCGCCGGCGACGCAAGGTCGGCCGGCACTTCGACAGCGGTTGTATCGATGTGCGATTTTTCCATTACCCCAGGCGCTCCATAATGGTTGCGGCGATCGCAGGACGATTCATAGTGTACAGGTGCAGACCGTCGGCACCGTGCTCCTTAAGGTCGCAAAGCTGACGGGCGGCATAATCTACACCGGCTGCCTGCAAGCTCTCGGGGTCGTTCTCGTACTTGGCGAGAATCTTGATGACGGGGGAGGGCAGCGACGCGCCGCACATAAAGACCATGCGACTGATCTGCGACTTGCCCATAAACGGCATAATGCCCGCGGTAACGGGCACGGTGATACCGGCCTTGTCGGCAAGCTCGCGAAAACGGTAGAAGCACTCGTTATCAAAAAAGAGCTGCGTCACAAAGAAGCTCGCGCCGGCGTCCTGCTTTTGCTTGAGGTATTCGACCGAAGCGTTGAGATCCTCACAGGCAATGTGGCCCTCGGGGTAGGCTGCGGCGCCCACGCAAAAGCCGGCATCGACGAGCTCGGGGATAAGGTCGCGGGCGTAGGCGTAGTCCGAGGCGGGCTTATCATCCTCGCTCGCGCCGGCGGGTAGGTCACCGCGCAGGGCCAGCACATTTTCTACACCGGCGGAGCGGTACTCGTCGATCTTGGCGGCAATATCGGCATGTGTGCGGCCAACGCAGGTGAGGTGTGCCACCGAGGGCGTATCGAATTCGCTCGTAATCATATGTGCGATGGGGGCGGTGGCGGCGCCGTTGCCCGAGCCGCCGGCCGAGCAGGTGACCGAGACAAAGCTCGGCGAAAGCTTGCACAGATTGCCTGCCACTTCGCGAGCCGTGTCGAGGGTCAGCTCGCCCTTGGGCGGGAACATCTCAAACGAAACGGGCGCGGTGCCTTGGGATGCTGCCTGCTTAAAAACCTCGTCGACGCGCATATCGTGCTCCTTTAGATGCCTGGGTGCGATGTTTTGTTGCAAGGATTCTACAGTACCACTGCGCTAAGGTGGAGTTTCTCTCACGATTTGGTGATACCAATCGAAAATGCTTCGCTATCGGCATTTCCTATAACAGAGCGGTCAATGTAGGATGGGGGGCTATATTGAATGGTATCTGATGCGAAATACCAGTTAATAGAGCCCCATTCCAAGTTGACTACCCTTAAACCATGGGGAGAGGTCTGCAATTTATACAGTTGATTGGCTGTTGAGGGGGGCAACGCCGCCTCGATAGGGTAACCTCATTGATTGGTTTCGCGACGGCAACATGACGGTAATGTCGCGGAAACACGGCGAGTCTAAGCTATGACTCGTTCGTTAGTAATCAACACCGCATCTCACGCGGTGCCGATACGAAGGGAGTTCCGTATGGCCGATCTTACTGACTGCTTCGGGACCATGGTGTTCTCTGAGGAAGTCATGAAGGACTACCTCCCCAAGGACATTTGGAAGCGCCTTGCTGCAACCCTCGAGGGCGGCGAGCCGCTCGACCTGGACGTGGCCAACGCCGTTGCCCATGCCATGAAGGTCTGGGCCATCTCCAAGGGCGCGACGCACTACGCGCACTGGTTCCAGCCGCTTTCGGGTATTACTTCCGAGAAGCACGACAGCTTCCTGGAGCCCAACCACGACGGCACCGCCATTACCAAGTTTACGGGCAAGAACCTCATCCAGGGCGAGCCGGACGCCTCCAGCTTCCCCAACGGCGGCCTGCGTGCCACCTTCGAGGCCCGTGGCTACACCGCTTGGGATCCCACCAGCCCCGCCTTTATCAAGGACGATGTCCTGTGCATCCCCACGGCTTTCTGCTCCTACACGGGCGAGGCCCTGGACAAGAAGACCCCGCTGCTGCGCTCCATGACCGCGCTCTCGCGTGAGTCCAAGCGCGTTTTGGCGCTATTTGGCAAGACCCCCAAGAAGGTCGTTCCTTCCGTGGGCGACGAGCAGGAGTACTTCCTGATCAAGAAGGACGCTTACCGCAAGCGCAAGGACCTGGTCATCACCGGCCGCACTCTCTTTGGTGCTGCTCCCTGCAAGGGCCAGGAGCTCGAGGAGCACTACTTTGGCGCTATCCGCCCCACCGTCTCGGCCTATATGAAGGATCTGGACGATGAACTGTGGGCGCTTGGCATTCCCGCCAAGACCAAGCACAACGAGGTCGCCCCCTGCCAGCATGAGCTGG
>CAJJYO010000202.1 GCA_905197385.1 uncultured Collinsella sp. | reverse complement strand
CCCGACCTTGCCGTTCAAACCGTCGCTCGCGTACTCAAGTACGCGTCGCTCCTCTTTCACGGCAATCTCGGGCACTTGGAAAACCCGTACCGACCGCTTGAGCTATTCGTCTTAAGCGGTCGCTTCTTTTGTCCTGTTTGAAAAGTATTTAAAGGAGGTCGCTTTATGGCCGACAATCGCAAGCGTGCACCGCGTGGAGGCAAGCAGGCTGCTTCTGGCTCGCGTCCGATTCGCCGCAACGACCGCGCTGCCGCTCCCAAGGGCCAGCGCGAGCGCTCACAGGCTGCTCGCCCGCAGCGCGAGCGTAGCCGCGATAACGTCCAGGTTCCCAAGGGCGAGTTTATCGAAGGTCGTCGTGCTGCCGCCGAGGCGCTACGCACTGGTTTTCCCATCAAGTGCGCGCTCATTGCCGAGGGCGGGGAGCGCGATGCCGCCTTGTCGCACCTGGTCGACGACCTCAACGCCGCAGGTGTCCGCATTAAGTATGTGCCGCGCGCGCAGCTCGACGCGCTGTCGAGCCATGGCGCTCACCAGGGCATTGCGCTCGAGGTTGGCAACTTCCCCTATGCCGATGTTGCCGATATCCTCGACCGTGCGGGCGACGGTCCGGCGCTCGTCGTCGTGCTCGACCATGTGACCGACGACGGCAACTTTGGCGCCATCGTGCGCTCCGCCGAGGTCGTGGGCGCGGCGGGCGTCATCATTGCCAACAAGCGCGCCGCCGGTGTAACCGTCGGCAGCTACAAGACTTCTGCCGGCGCCGTCATGCATCTGCCCATCGCGCAGGTGCCCAATATCGCCCGTGCACTCGATGACCTCAAGGCCGCTGGCTTTTGGGTGGGCGGTGCTTCCGAGCACGCCGAGGGCAGCTGCTGGGATGCTCCCTTCGAGGGCCGCGTGGCGCTCGTCATGGGTTCCGAGGGCGACGGCATCTCGCGTCTGGTGCTCGAGAAATGCGACTTCTTGACCAAGCTTCCCCAGCGTGGCATGACCGAGAGTCTCAACGTTGCCCAGGCGACCACCGCGCTGTGCTTTGAGTGGCTGCGCCGCAATGCCGGCGAGCTCATGGGGGAGGAGTAGCGCATGTCCAAGAAGAACCGTGCCAAGTCCAAGGCCAAGCGCTTTGGCGAGGGCTCGGCCAAGCCGATTGTTTCGGCCGCGACCTATGGCGTGGGCGGCAATGCGTTTGCGCAGGCCATCGCCGATCCGGTCTCGACGGTGCACTCCAATAAGCCCGAGCTGCTGGTGGTCGACGGTTACAACGTGATTCACTGCACGCCGCGCTACGAAAAGCTCGTCTACGACCATTCCGACGATCCGTATTCCAGCGACGTTCACGATATGGCGCGCACGGCGCTCATTAATGACGTAGCTGCGTTTGCCCAGGGCCGCTACGAGGCCGTGATCGTATTTGACGGCGCGGGCAATATTTCCAGCGAGCGCCCCAACCTACCGGCCCGCGGCGTGCGCATTGAGTTTTCGCCGACGGGTGTTTCGGCCGATACCGTGGTGCAGAAGCTCTGCATCGAGGCGCGCGAAGAAGGCCGCGCGTGCTCCGTGGTTTCGAGTGACGGCACAATCCAGGCCGTCGTCATGGGCAAGGGCGTCACGCGCATCTCGAGCCGCATGCTGGTGGACGAGATCAAACAGATCGACAACGACGTTCACGAGGCCGAGGAAGCCCCGCAAATCAAGATGACTCTGGGCAGTCGCCTGAGCCCCGATGCCCTGGCCAAGCTCAAGACCCTGCGCGGGAGGTAGGGAAGTTGGCGGGGCAATGCTGCCTCGCTAACTCCATTCAGCGATGTCGATCATTCTTTCGAGGCGCCACGTTAGCGCCTCTTTTAGATATGGCAGCCTTGCCGCGAGCGCGTCGTTTCTGGAAAGAATCTCGATTGCCTCGTCAACGAAGCCTTCGAGTTTGTCGCCGTCAAACCAGCCCATGTCCTCGACGAGCAACATTTGTTTGGCGGGGCTTGAATGAAATTGCGCACTGGTAAAACTGTGCTCTCCCGCCCTAAGCTCCTCTAGTGATATGTTGCACCAGAGTGATGAGCCCGAATCGAAGATGGGGGCTGGTCTGCAGACCAGTGAGTTGACGTTTCGCACGAGGCCGAAGTTGCGCCAATGACGATCGTAGTTGGCAATGATGTCATCGCATACGATCATGCGGCCAAGGGCGTCTTTTATATCTGTCGCTCCAAGCTCCTCGCAGTTTGCTACATACCGTTCGTAATCGGTTAGTCGCTCGTCTGCATTTGCATGCTGGTTTACATAGAACGCAGGGACATATTCTTCTTCGTCAGTTAAGAAGACACTGCATGTGCTCAAGGCGGAAGTGCCCGCGCCTTCGAGCGAATAGGGTACATAATCGTAAGTGTTCAGGATGCGACGGTGAAGTGCAGTCGCCACCATCTCGTTATAGGGTTCCTGGTTTAGATGCGCTCCTGCTTTATGCAGAATTCGACGCCCGCCCTCGCATGTCCAGTACTTTTGAAGATTGCCGTCCGACGTGTTATCGGGCTTTGCGGCAGCCGCTTTTCCCTCTGGGGCAAAGGGCGCAATGGACAGTGAGACGTCATCAAAGGCGTTATTGAAGAAGTTAATGTCCTCCCAGGCGAGACCGGAACTTTGGGGCCTTATCCAATACTGGTCGGATAAGGAGAGGCCAAGATTTCGCTGTACGAGTTCATCGGGAACATCGACTGCGGCTTCTGCAAGCAGGGAGGCTAGCCCAATGCGTGCGAGCGGGATACCGCGGCCGCGCCACCAAGTGCGGAAAGAGTCGAGCGATACGGGGCTATTAGGGCCAAATACCCCAATAGGGGCGTGGGCGTAATCGACGTCGGCACCGATGTGGGTGAAGTCTTTTCGCGATGTGTTGTAGACCAGCTGAGCGACTTCATACGTGCGGTTCATGAGGGTGAACGCGATCTCGCTCTTACCGTAGCCGCGGCGGGGACGTCCCCCCGTTTTGGTCACGGAGCGGAGTCGCGTGTCGACGCTGTCTTTGTCGATGAGCCATACGCCAGAAGCCTTGCGGGCCTCAAGTGCTCCGTTTTTTATGAGCTCCTGCACCCTGCGCGGAGTGATGCCGAGTAGCTCGGCGGCTTCCTTGGTGGTAAGCATCGAGAAACCCTTCGTCAGAACGAATAGTTTTATCTATTCCATTGTAATTAAAACTATTCGTTCTGACGAAGGGTTTTGAGATGTGGTCGGTCGAAGGGTCTGTTGCGCCCCGTCCGTAATTCCTTTATTCTTAATTGGCTTCGCGCGAGAGCGCCAAGTGTGCCAGTGTGGCGCAACGGTAGCGCAACTGATTTGTAATCAGTGGGTTGCGGGTTCGATTCCTGTCACTGGCTCCATGAGAGTTTCGGG
>CAJJYO010000201.1 GCA_905197385.1 uncultured Collinsella sp. | reverse complement strand
GACAGATTGTAGCTCTGGGGGCCGCGCAGCGACGGAGATCGCCGCCGTTCGCTAGAACGGCGGAACTAGTTACTCCTCGTCGTTGTCCTTGGCCTCTTCGGCGTCGTCGGTGTCCACGAGCTGGTTGAGCAGCTCGTCGAGGGAAGCCATGTCCTCGTTGATAGCACCGTTGGCGGGAGCCTTCTTGTCGTCGATCGGGGCGCCCAGGAGCTCCTCGTCGGCGTCGGCGTGATGCGTCGGCGCGGCGGAGGTGCCCAGCAGGATGTCGTCCGGACCGTCGGGGCTAAAGACCATCTGCAGCAACTGCGAGAGGTCTTCCTCATCGGCAACGTCGTCGTTGTTCTCGAGGATGTAGAGCAGATCGTGGGCCTCGAGGCCGTCACGGAGCTCCTCGATTGCCTTGGCACCGATACCATCGATGCGCAGCAGATCTTCCTCGGACTTGCCGACCAGGTCGCCGACCGTCTCGATGCCGACCTCGCTGAACTTGTTGGTCCAGCGCTGCGACACGCCCAGGTCGTCGAACAGGTACAGGCGAGCCTTCTCGGCGGAGATGGTGTGGCCGTTGCGGGTGAACGAACCGTCAGCACCACCGAACTCGTCGTAGCCGGCCCAGTCGAGCTGCTGCGGGAGCTGCTCGTCCAGGTCCTTGAGCTCCACAGGAGCCCACTCGGGCAGCGACTTGGCGTTGGGCGAAGCCGGGCCGTCGATGTCCACGTAGCCGTCGGCCGTGCGATACGTCAGCTTGGCGTTGGCGTACGGCTTGAGGCCAGTACCAGCCGGGATCTTTTTACCGACAATGACGTTGGACTTAAGGTCGAGCAGGTGGTCGACCTTGCCCTCGATGGCAGCCTCGGTAAGGACGCCGGCGGTACGGATGAACGAAGCGCTCGACAGCCAGGAGTCGATGTTGGACGCGACCTTGAGCGTACCCAGGATGACGGGCTCGGCCACAGGAGCCTGACCGCCCAGACGGGCAACGCGCTCGACCTCGTCGGCGAACTCGTAGCGGTCGACGTACTGACCAAGCAGGTACTTGGAGTCGCCGGGGTTGGTAATCTGAACGCGACGCAGCATCTGACGTGCGAGCACCTCGATGTGCTTGTCGTTCAGGTCGACGCCCTGGCTGGTGTATACGTCCTTAACGCTCTCGACGAAGGTGTGCATCGTCGACTCGATGTCGGTCAGCTTGCGCAGGTTACGGAAGTTGACGAAGCCCTTGGTGATCTGATCGCCGGCGCGAACCTCGCAGCCGTCCTCGATCTCGGGCATAAAGCGCACCGAAGCGGGGACGCGGCGCTCGTCGAGGACACGGGTGTGATCCTCGGAGTCGGTGAGCGTCAGCACGTACTCGGACTTCTCGGGCTTAATCGAGAGGTGGCCGGAGTACGGAGCCAGCTCGGCCTCGCGACCCAGGATCTTCTCGTTGACGTTGCCGACGATATCGAACATACGGCTGACCGTAGGCAGACCCTGCGTAATATCGTCGACGCCAGCGACGCCGCCGGAGTGAATGGTACGCATCGTAAGCTGCGTACCGGGCTCGCCGATGGACTGGGCGGCAATAATGCCGACCGCAGTACCGATGGCGACCGGACGACGGGTGGAAAGATCCCAGCCGTAGCACTTCTGGCACACGCCGTACTTGGAGCGGCAGGTGAGCAGCGCGCGAAGCTTGACCTTCTTAAGGCCGGCATCGACCATCTTCTGGATGTCGGCGACCTTCTCGATGTAGCCGTCCTGCTCAAAGAGCACGGTGCCATCGGGAGCCACGACGTCCTCAATGAAGCAACGGCCGACGAGGTCGGTGTTGAGGTCGGTGGTGCCGGGGATGATGAGGTTGTAGGTGACGCCCTCGTGCGTACCGCAGTCCTCCTCGCGGACGATGACGTCCTGGGCCACGTCGACAAGACGACGGGTCAGGTAACCAGAGTCCGAGGTGTGGGATGCGGTATCGACCAGGCCCTTACGGGCGCCGTAGGTCGAAATGAAGTACTCGAGCGGCAGCAGACCCTCGCGGAAGTTCGCCTTAATGGGAAGGTCGATCGTCTCGCCGGACATGTCTGCCATCAGGCCACGCATGCCGCCGAGCTGACGCAGCTGGGTCTTAGAACCACGGGCGCCGGAGTCGGCCATCATGTACAGCGGGTTCTCCTCGTCGAACATGTCGAGCATGAGCGCTGCAACCTTATCGGTACAAGCGGTCCACTCGTTAACGACTTCGATGTGGCGCTCCGTCTCGTTGATGAAGCCCTCCTCGAAGTACTCGTTGATCTGGTCGACGTTGGCCTGGGCGCGGTCGAGCAGCTCCTGCTTCTCGGCAGGGATGAGAGCGTCCCACACCGAGATGGTGAGGCCGGCGCGGGTAGCGTAGTGGAAGCCGGAGTACTTGATGGCGTCAAGGATCGGGCCGACCTTGGCCTCGGGGTAACGATCGCAGCAGTCGGCAACCAGCTTGGCCACGTCGCCCTTGACCATCTTGTAGTTCATGAACTCGTAGTCTTCGGGCAGGCACTGGCGGTTGAAGATGATGCGGCCGATAGAGGTCTCGAAGCGAGCGGTCTTATTGCCGGTGACATCGTAGTCGACGAACTCGTTCTTGCCGTTCTTGACGCGGAAGATACGGGTGCCGTCCTCGTTGATGACGTTGGCATCGGCAGCGGACACGCGGACCTGGATCTTGGCCTGCATGTCGACCTCGGAGCGGCAGTCATAGGCGTGCAGTGCGTCGTCGAAGCTCGAGAACACGTGGTTCTCGCCCGGCAGACCCTCGCGGACCTGGGTGAGGTAGTACACACCGATGATCATGTCCTGCGAGGGGATGTTAACCGGCTTGCCGGATGCCGGCGAGCGCAGGTTGTTCGCAGAGAGCATGAGCACGCGAGCCTCGGCCTGAGCCTGGCTGGACAGCGGCACGTGGACAGACATCTGGTCGCCGTCGAAGTCGGCGTTGAAGGGCGAGCAGACCAGCGGGTGCAGGTGGATAGCCTTGCCCTCGACCAGCACCGGCTCAAAGGCCTGGATGGACAGACGGTGCAGGGTCGGTGCACGGTTGAGCAGCACGACGCGGCCGTCGATGACCTCTTCGAGGATATCCCACACAAAGGTGGCACCGCGGTCGATAGCGCGCTTGGCGCCCTTGATGTTCTCGACCTTGCCAAGCTCGACCAGGCGCTTCATGACGAAGGGCTTGAAGAGCTCCAGCGCCATGGTCTTGGGCAGACCGCACTGGTGCAGCAGCAGCTTGGGGTCGGTAACGATAACCGAACGGCCGGAGTAGTCGACACGCTTACCCAGCAGGTTCTGACGGAAACGACCCTGCTTGCCCTTGAGGGCCTCGGCGAGCGACTTGAGCGGGCGACCGCCACGACCAGAGACCG
>CAJJYO010000200.1 GCA_905197385.1 uncultured Collinsella sp. | reverse complement strand
AGAACGTAGCCAATGCCCTCAATACGCTTGATGGCGTGTGGGCTACGGTGACGTATGCGGACCACACGGCACGCGTACGCTCGAAGCGCCCGGTTGATCGCGACGCACTCGAGACGGCGGTGAGGGGCGCGGGCTATTACGTTATGAAAATGTAGGCGTTGCCCTCTCCGGTGGGTACCAGCCTCCTGCCCATTGTGACTATCGGTATCCAAAAATTTGCGCAAAAAATAATCTTTAGATGCGGCGAAAGTGGAGTTTGGTGACGGTTTGCGCGGAATTCGCCACCAATCGAGCATCTATTAACCCGTCCAAAAAATTACAGGTGTATATTTATACGCTGATTATTGCTGCGCCCAGATCGCAATTAAACGTGGACAGAGATGAGAAATGCTAAAACTGGGCTTAAGGTCAGGGGAGGCTATAGCTTTATGAGACGAGTGAGAACACTTGGCTTGGTGGCAGCGCTTGCCGCTATCTTGGTATCGCCGCTGCCGGCGCACGCCGAAGACGCTTCGGGTGCCGTTACCTACAATGCGGGAAATGGGTATTCCTTTGAGAAGCTCTCGCATCCTACGGTAGGAACGTCGCAGCCGGATGGCATCGTCGACTACCAGGGTAACGGTGCCGTTGCCGTTCCGGGTGCCGATGGTAATACGGCCAACAACGAAGGCGATCGCGGCCAGAGCTACACTTGGGCGGCTGCGAGCTATGGTGACTGGCTTTATGTGGGCACCTGCTATGCGGCGATGGGCAACACGCTTACGCTCATGGACAGCACGCTGGGCGATTCCTTTGATGCCGAGACCATGCGCCTGACGCTGGAGGCCATGTTTAACGGCACGTTCTTCTATGGACAGCAGAAGGAGGACGGCACGGCCGACAAGGACAGCGGCGGCATCTTGGTTAAGATCAATACCAAGACCGGTGAGACCAAGCTGCTGCTCTCTGAATCGCTCAACGGCGTCGGTCCTTTGTTCCGCAATGCCGTGAGCTATAAGGGTAAGCTCTATTTCTGCGGCAGCGTCAGGACCAATGGCGGCAAAAGCGGTCTGCCTTCTGTATACGAGATCGATCCTAAGACGGATGAGTGGAAAGTTGTCTATCAGGGCCTTTCGAGCGTGGACGATTACCGCGATGCCTACAAGCAGGGCATCTCAACCGGTATCCGCGGCATGTGCGTCCATGATGGCCAGCTCGTCATCAGCAATGTGGGTAAAGCGGGCAAT
This sequence comes from uncultured Collinsella sp., assembly GCA_905197385.1. Lineage (GTDB taxonomy): Bacteria > Actinomycetota > Coriobacteriia > Coriobacteriales > Coriobacteriaceae > Collinsella. The sequence continues at coordinate 2,170 of CAJJYO010000200.1, read as the reverse complement.
GAGTTTGTGGCGACAATCCTGACGTCATCTGACCCTTCGAAGGGCCAGGCTAGCTTCACCGAGATTGCTAACTCGAAGACGCTGTTTGGCTATCCGGCGATTCGCTATCAGGACAGCATCTACGGTGGCGCCATTTGGGATATGGTTTCGTACAATGGCCATCTCTATGCGACCATCTGCACCGGTACGCCCGAGAACGCTCCCGATGATAATTCCATGCAGTCGTTTGCCATGGTTCGTGGCGACAAGAACGCCGACGGCAGCTATTCGTGGACTCCCATTGTTGGCGATAAGGATGCGACCGATCCAAAGTGCCGTGCAAAGTACTGCTTTGGCATCGATCCTGCCCGTACCCGTTCTGGCGCTGCCAACCTCGTCGTCTACAACGACTACCTCTATATCGGTGAATACAACGACGAGGAGATTGCCCTCGAGCGCATCCTGTTCAACAAATCCAACACCGAAGAGGGCGGCAAGAGCAGCATGGGCGGCGTTGACTGCTCGTTTGTGAATGCCAATCTTGAGCAGTCGGTTAACATCTATCGCATGGACAAGGACGAGAACATGGAGCTCGTCGTTGGCGATCGCACCGATATGTTCCCCGAGGGCGGCATTTCCGGCCTGACTTCGGGCTTTGGCCGAAACGAGAACCAGTACATTTGGCGCATGCAGAAGTTCGACGGCAAGCTGTATATCGGTACCTTTGATACCGCGAGCCTGCTTGAGCCGATCGGCCAGTTCTCCAATGGCGACATTATCGATATGACGCCCGAGGAGTGGGACTCTCAGGTTCAGCGCCTTAGGGACCTGCTCGATCACCTGCTCGACAAGAAATCGCCTGACGACCCCATCGTTCCCGTGAACACGCTTGCGGACGATGATTCAAACGAGGCCGTCGAGGTCGATGATTCGAACGAAGCTGCCGAGGTTGATGATTCAAACGAGGCCGTCGATGTCGATGACGAGAAGACCGAGGTTGCTAAGGGCTTTGGCGATCTAAGCGATGCGCTGGAGGATGCCACGGGCGATCTTTGCGATCAGGCCTCGACGATGTCCCAGGACTTTGAGGACGACGCCGCTTATGTCCAGAAGATCGATGGCGAGATCGCGTACTTCAAGTCCTTTGCCGACCAGTATCAGGACATGCTCGATAGCTATGAGAGCCTGAAGCAGCAGTACGAGGATGCCTATGGCACCGAGCTGCCGGGCGATATTCAGGATGCGCTCGATAAGCTGCTGAGCGAGGAGAACCTCAAGAAGCTGCAGAGCGTGCTTACGTGCATGTACTACCTGCGCGATGCCGAGCGCGGCTTTGATATGTATGTGACCGAGGACGGCGTGAACTTTACGACGCTGACGACCAATGGCTTTAACGATCCGTATAACCATGGTCTGCGCACCTTTGCGGTGACCAACCAGGGTCTGTGCCTTGGTACCGCCAACCCGTTCTATGGCTGCCAGGTTTGGATCCAGCGCAAGGAGAATTCGGAGAATCCGATTGATCCCGGTACTCCGGATCCGACGAAACCCACCAATCCTTCGCAGCCGGGTGGCGGCGATCAGCCTGGTGGCAGCCAGACGGGCGGCAACGACCAGTCGAGCAGTACCACGACCACCGTCACGACGGCCACTAAGAAGACTCCGAAGGACGGCTCGCTGCCTCACGCTGGCGACTCGACCCTCACGCTGGTCTTGGGATTGCTGGTTGCAGCTGCCGCGGTGCTTGGCATTGCCCTCGTCTTGCGCAAGCGTTCTTGTCGCTAGGCGCGTCCGCGCAGCTCGATGTTTTTGATATCGTCGAAGTCGATGGCGATATCCCTGAGTTTGAGCAGCTTGAATGCGGGTAACACTTCGTCGAGAATGCCCGTGCGGCTACGATAGCCGTACATATCGTAATAGGTGACGCGCACCAGGTCGCCGCGTTTGAGGCCCTCGAGCTTTTTCGAAAGCTCGAGGGCTTTTTCTTCCGTGAGTTCGCATTTGGGCTCAACAGTGATCTCTTGTTTGCGCACGAGCTCGTAGTATCCCGTGAGGGCGGCAAAGGGCATAAACTGTGCGGCACGGCCGGCGCGGACGGCGCCGTTGGCGGTGAGCTTGGGGTCGGCGGATCGACGTCTTCCCTCGGGGTCCGCTAGACGTTCAAAAGGCGTCGGTGGCCGCATCGGCTGGT
>CAJJYO010000199.1 GCA_905197385.1 uncultured Collinsella sp. | reverse complement strand
CCCGCCACACTCGGGCTCTTTGCGCTGACGTTCCTCGCCAACTACATCATCCTGAGGGTGTTCAAGCTGATCGGGCCTAAGCGGTTCTAGATCCGGCAGCACCTATGGCAAAGCCCCCGGAAAACGCTTTCCGGGGGCTTTTTTCATCCCGCTTGCATTCAAAAACACGCGCATATATAAAATCGGATTTCAAATCCTGCGGCGGCCCTATAGGGTCCCGTTTTTGGGTACAGTGTTGTCCCGATATTGAGCTTGGGGGATATATGAAAGATGAAACGATGGGCCAAGAGGATGCGGCCCAAGATGCAGAAGCGTGTGCCGAGGCCCTGGAGAGCCTAGACCGGATTGCGCTAGACGAGCTCTCGTTTAGCGATTCGGCCGTCGACGCACAGGACGAGGCGCACGAAGACACCGAGGACGAAGTCAGCGACGCCAAAGACGCTCCTGACGAAGCCGAAGCCGAAGCCGAAGAGGACGATAGCAGGGCCGACGACCAGCCCGAATCCGACACGAGCGAAGAAACCATCCTGCTCGACAACTTGCCGGCCGAAGATTCGCTGACCCGCGAGCTCCCTGGCCTGGGCTCCGCGCCTGCCGTGGACGAGACCATCGCCATGGGCGATATCCCCCTGCCGTCCGTTCCCTCAGCGCACGAAGCCGAGGTTCGTCATCGCAAGATGTCGCCCAAGCGCCGCAACCTGATGGTTGCCGGCGTAGTGGCCGTCGCGCTCGTCGCCGGCGGCGCAGGCTATGCTGCCTGGAACGGATATCAGCAAGAGCAGGCCGCCGTTGCCGCCGCCAATGCGCACACGATGATGTCGGTGCAGATTGGCGTGCATGCCGCGGGCCTCGACTGCTCAGCTGGCTCCAAGATCCCCGTGCAGGTGAGCGGGCAGGACTCTGACGGCTCCTCTGTGAGCGAGACGCTCTACGTTGACGAGCATGGTCGCGGCATCAAGCTGCTGCCCGGTGACTATACGCTCTCCGTCGCTGGGTCCCCCATCGCAGCCGACGGTACCATTTACACCGTGCCGACCACCAAGGCGCAGGTCACGATTAAGAGCGATGGGCAGGATTTGAGTGCCCAGGCCACCTTTAAGCTCAAGGTGCCTTCGGCCGACACGGTGACTGACGACCAGATCGATGCCGCCGCCAAGTATGCCGAAGAGGGCGGTGCGAGCTCCGCCGCGGCTGCCAAAGTGCTCCAGCAGGCAGCAAACGCGCGGCGCGACGCCGCCGTCAATGCCGTGAGCGCGCAAAAGGCACAGGCGTCCCGTGATGCTGACGCTCGCCACAAGGCAACCGACCTCTACCAGCTCGATATTCCCGTCGAGTGGTACGGCAAGGTCGCAACTTGGCAAAACGGAAGCACGCTATGCATCTATCTGGGCGACGACGCCAATACGCCGCTCGTGACGCTCGTCGCGGTGCGCGAGGGCGAGAGCTTTACGCCCGATGAAGGCGATACGGTTTTAGGCGCGGCCAATCTAGGCAACGGTTATACCGTCTACGCCAGCGGCCCCGTCTATCCGTATGTGGTGCCCCAGACCATCAACGGACGGACGCAGAACCCCGTGTCAACCTACCCCATGGACACGGCCATTGAGCTTGTCGAGCTTACGACCGGCAACCGCTATACGTATAGCCAGATCAAGAACGACCTGGTGGGTAAAGACGGCAAGGCCGATGGTGCCACTAAGCTCGAAACCGACTACCTCGCGCAGATCCTGCTGCCGAGTATCAAAGCCCAGGACTAGCCTGGCGCAGCAAGGTGCTCCCCAACCGTGATGAAGGGGCCAGGAGGTCCTGACCCCACAGGCCCATAGATGATTAGGCAAGGAGCCACTTCCATGCGGGCATAACGTGTACCACACCGTGCTCGCATGGAATATCGGTCTGTTCATCCATGGTAACGATTGCCGACTCGCCAAGATCAAACTGGGCCATCGAGGCATCAAGCGCGGCAATTTCGCGCTCGCGCGTTTTCTCACTTGCCATATCCGCACTCACCTGAATCAGGCTATAAGCCCGCATGAGAAGCGCATCCCCAGCCACAAAGTCCACCTCATGGCTTTTGCTCTTCTCTTTGATTAGCAGGCGGCAGACCGAGCCGGTCCTCACCGCGGGAGTCCTTCTTCTTAGCGCATTGAACACTGCGGTCTCGAGCCTCTGGCCCTGGTCCAATGCCGATGCGGGAGAGAATGCTCCAAACATCGCAGGGTCGACAGCGTAGACCTTAGACGCAGACCGCATGTTATTTGCCAATGAACGCGTGAACTCCGGCACAGAAAATAACAGGTAGGCATCCTCATAATACTCAAGTAAATCGCTGAGCGAATTACGACTGACGGGTATCTGTCTGCTCTTGAACTCGTTGTACACTTTGTTCACTGACAGCTCTCGTCCCGAAGATGCCATACACCGCGTCAAGAACAGCGATGCCAGGCGAGGGTTCTTGACGTCGTAACGCTCAATGACGTCCATAGCGACCGTTCGCGAAGCATATTCCTGTAGCAGCTGAATCGCGTCTGCGGGCGTCTGCTCAAGCGTCGCGATGAATCCCCCTCGTTCAAGATATCCGATCAGATGATGTCGAAGCAGCGCTGCATCGCTTGGGGAAAAGGTCGCATCTGGCTCGAAAACGCTCCCCGTCTTATACCGAACGTATTCCGAAAAACTCAACGGAAAAAGCTCCCGTATAAGAGAACGACCCCTGAACTCGCTCTTAAGCTCTGAGGACAGCATCTTAGAAGAAGATCCCGTCACATAGACGGTCGCTTTCTCCGTATCGACTACACGCCGCAGAAACGCACCCCATTCGGGAATTTCCTGGATCTCGTCAAAGAAAATGTAAGCGCCCTCGGTTCGAGCAGCAGGATACAGCGCATAGAACGTGTCGAGCACGTCCGCCAGCAGCGATGGCTCATACGGGCGCAAGCGCTCGTCCTCAAAATTAAAGTAAAGCATCCGGTCAAGCTCGACGCCCCGGCCCTGAAGCCGCTGCATCTCCTGATACAGGCGATACGTCTTTCCACAACGGCGGGCCCCCACAACCACATTTACGATGTTGTCGCGCTTTGGCTCCTGTGGGTTTCCCAGATTAAGGTCTCGCTCAAAGACCTGCGGAACCCCCTGCTGTTCAAAGTCCTTTATTTTCTGGGCGATCAAGTCGTTGAATGCCATGATTCTCCAATCTTGCTCTCTAGCTAATCAAAATTATACTGATTCTTGATTAATTAGAGAGCAAGATTGTGTGTAGCTTGATTAACACTTAAGCAAGTTTTGTCACTATTATTGCTCCGAAGGATATCGAGTGGCTAAGAGGACAACCGAGCTCGAATGCGACTCCCCGAGCAGTCAATTTGGAACGGGGCTTTTTTAGCTACTCTCGAACAACTTATTCCTCGACCGGC
>CAJJYO010000198.1 GCA_905197385.1 uncultured Collinsella sp. | reverse complement strand
GCCCAGGAGCGTGCGCTCGCTGATCGCTTCCTTGCCGGTGTGCGCGAGATTCCGGGGGTTAAGCTCTACGGTGCCTTTGACCAGCCCGCGCGCTCTGCGATTGTGTCGCTCAACGTAGGCGATATCGACTCTGCCGAGATCTCGGACGCGCTCATGCAAGGGTGGAGGATCGCGACGCGCCCCGGCGCCCATTGCGCTCCGCTCATGCACCGCGCGCTCGGGACCGAGCGCCAGGGTGTCGTTCGCTTCTCGTTTGGGTATTTCAACACGGACGAGGAAGTGGACACGGCTATCGATGCTTTGCGCGATTTAGCCTGCTAAAGCTGCTAGACCGTTTATACTTGTGGGATGGGTGTTTTTGCCCGTCCCGTTTTTGTTTCGACCCGAAAGGTGTGCATATGGCTTCATCCGCCCCGCGCGGTCTGCGCTCCGACCATGTCGTCACCGTCGGCATCGCCCTGTTCTCGATGCTCTTTGGCGCCGGCAACCTCATTATTCCGCCGCTGCTGGCGCTGCAGGCAGGTTCTGCCACGCCGGTCGCCATGCTCGGCTTTCTGATTGCCGCCATCGGCCTGCCCGTCATGGGATTTATCGCCGTCGCGCTTGCCGGAACGGCGCGCGAGCTTGCCGGCCGCGTGCACCCCAAGTTTGGTGAGTTCTTTGTTGCAGCGGTCTACCTGGCCATCGGCCCGTGCCTGGCCATTCCTCGCACAAGCTCTACGGCGTTCGAAATGCTGGTGCCGCTGCTACCCGAGGGCGTTTCGCTTGGCACGGCACGTCTGGTGTTTGCCATCGGGTTCTTCGTCGTCGCGTTTGCGCTCACGCTGCGCCCGGGTGTCATCACACGCGTACTCGGCCGCATTACGGGCCCCGCGCTCATTGCGCTCATCGTGCTGGTCGTGGGTGCTGCCGTGATCTCGCCGCTGGGACCGGCTGCCGCGCCTCAGGCTCCCTACGATGCAGGCGCCGCCGTGCAGGGCTTTCTAACTGGCTATCAGACCATGGACCTGCTCGCATCGCTCGCCTTTGGCATTATCATCGCCGAGACCATTCACGAACTGGGCGTTACCGATGACAAGCGCGTGGCCTTCGAGATTTCGCGTTCCGGTGTGATCGCCGGCGTGCTCATGGCCATCATCTACTGCGGCCTGGCGCTTGCCGGCACGCAGCTCGGCACGGTTATGCCCGATGCCACCAACGGCGCTGCCATCCTTGCCCGCTCTGCCTCCATGCACTTTGGTCTTGCCGGTACGGTCGTGGTCTTTGCTATCTTTTTCCTTGCCTGTATGAACGTGTGCATCGGCCTCATCAGCTGCTGCTCGCGTTACTTCTGCGAGACGTATGTGGTCGAAGGGGGAGCGGAGGCCTCCGAGGAGGCCATGCGCCGTCCCTTTGCGGTTCTCGCCTTTGTGTTCGCAGCGTTTTCGTGCGTGCTCTCCAACGTGGGCCTCGACGTGATCCTCATGTTCTCGGTGCCTATGCTCAATGCCCTGTATCCCGTTGCCATTGTGCTGGTACTGATGGGCCTGGTGCACGGCTTTTGCGACGCGCACCCGCAGGTGTGGGTCTGGGTCGGCGGCGTTGTCGCGGTACAGAGCGTAATCACATCGGTCCGCGATGCGTTCTTTGCTGGCGCGTGGCTGCCGTTTGATGCGTTGCCGCTGGCAGATATCGGCGCTGCGTGGGCGCCGGTTGCTGTAGTGGCGTTTGTGATTGGCCTGCTCCATAGTCGTTTTGTTGCACATTCGAGGAGCTAGGGTTTCTGCGCTTGCACAGGCGGGGAGTCTCCCCTATAATTTCCTTCGCTTTGGGACACGCAAGGTTTAGACCTTAGCTGCTCAACACCTTCGGGACGTGGCGCAGTTTGGTAGCGCGCCTGCTTTGGGAGCAGGATGTCGCAGGTTCAAATCCTGTCGTCCCGACCATATCTTGCGGGCGTAGTTCAATGGTAGAACCCCAGCCTTCCAAGCTGATGACGCGGGTTCGATTCCCGTCGCCCGCTCCATAAGATAGATGAATGGCTCTGGTTCCTTTTGGGAATCAGAGCCGTTTTCGTAAGTGTACGGGTGACGGGAATCGATGCCGCCCCACGCCCCACCTAAGTTGCGGTGAAATACGGACTGTTTTTCGGCTTTTATGGCCCATGTAGTCCGTATTTCACCGCAACTATTTGTAAGGTTGGATTTTGATGCCGTTGGGAGGGTCGTAGCGACCGTCTACCGAGAGTGGAAATATTTTTTGAAGCCTTGACCTGCGACGTCAAGCTTTTGGTCAGCTTTTGGCAAGGCCTGCGGACGGAAGCATGCGATAGCGTAATGGTATTCTCTCCGCCGTGATGGTTATGGGGGTTGGCCATGCTCGATAAAGGCAAACATTTTCCGCAGTCATATGCCAAGATGCTGTTTTCCACTCTCGGGATTCATCATGACGAGCAGCTATTGATAACGATTGATCCTTGGGATGAGCGGCGCGCGCGTGAGCTTATGCAAGAAGAACTTTTAATTCGACTCTATAACCATGTGTACGCCGATCCTGTTTATTGGAACCACCTTGACGTGGAAGCCCGCATTTTCCAGCTTGCATCTGCTATTGCGGCCGTCGAGCCGGATGCCATTTTCTGCGGTTCAACGGCGGCACTGCTGTACGGTATCGGCTCCGCTTACTCGCTGCTTAATGCCGTTCAGATGTTGTTGCCGAGATCTTCCAGGCGCGATACATATGAGTTCGTTGAGTATCGTCGATGGCGCCCGGGTGAGGTATGGCGGCTCGGCCCGTTTACGCTGACAGACCCCTATCGGACGGTGGTCGATATTGCCCGCACGAGTGCATTTCGGTATGCGCTTGGCTACGTCGATGGATTGGCTCGCGAGTATGATGTCGACCGCGAGGAGCTGCGTGCGTATGCGCAGACCAATTGCCGCGGTTTGCATGGCATCTCCCGTGCGTTTGGCGTGTTCGAGTATATGGACGGAAGGTCGGATAACGGGGGAGAGTCCGAGGCGCGAGCGGCAATGATCCTTGCTGGCGTCGCTGCGCCTGAGCTTCAGGTTGAGATTGCTCGGCCAGGAAGCGCCGGCTATTATCTGGCAGATTATGGTTGGCAGATGCCAGATGGGTCATGGATGTTGGCAGAGCTTCATGGTTTGGGTAAGTTTGAGGACGAAACTCAAAAAGATTTGGAACATGCTGCGGCAAAAACCTATCGAGCCGCCTTATTGCGCGATGCGAACTTGCGCGCCATGGGTCATAACGTCATTCATTTCAAACTCTCGGACACATATGATGTCGAAGAGTTTGGCGCTATGATGCGCGGCTACGGTATCCCAACTACAAAGCCTTTTGCGGATTCCTGATAGCAGAGACTACCGACTCCGCCGCCCAACAATAAGTTGCGGTGAAATACGGACTGTTTAGGCCTTT
>CAJJYO010000197.1 GCA_905197385.1 uncultured Collinsella sp. | reverse complement strand
CCGCCGCGGCCAGGTATACAGCCGCGCCGACGTGAGCGATCGCATCAACAAGGGCACGGTCTACATGACCTACCAGTGGTGGATCGGCAAGTGCAACGAGCTGACCATGCACAAGGTCGACCCGGTCTCGCATACGCCCGAGGACAAGTTCTCCGCCTGCCAGGTCGACGCTATCGCCGACCAGGTTTGGGCTGAGGGCGAGGTCGAGCGTCAGTACACCGAGCTCAAGCAGGCTCTGGTGGACGCCGCCGCTCCTCAGGACGTTGAGCCCGGCGCCGCCAAGTTCGACGACGAGACGCACGTGAATCAAATCGTGTAGTCCCGTTCTCGTTGGCTTTTTGGGCCGGGCGTCCCGTACGTTCGGGAGCCCGGCCCGTTATTTTGAAAGGAAGTGGGGATGAACCGCTTCATCGACATCAACCCGGAGAGGTGCATCGGCTGCGGAACATGCCAGTCCGCCTGTGCCGACGCCCACCGGATGCAGGGTCTTCAGGATACGCCGCGTCTGGCGCTCGTGAAGACCGGCGGTATTTCGGCCGCCCTTGCCTGCCACCATTGCGAGGGTGCCCCCTGCGCCGAGGTTTGCCCGGTGAATGCCATCGAGCACGATGGCGATCGCATCCACGTCAAGGAGCAGGAGTGCATCGGGTGCAGGCTGTGCGCCATCGCGTGCCCCTTCGGAGCCATCCATCCCGATGGCACGTCTATCGCCGGTGTCGCAGGCATGTGCGACCCGACGCCTTCGTATCCTAAGTCCCTGAGCAGCCTGCTTACGTGGGCTCCCGGCCAGTACACATGTGCTGTCAAGTGCGACCTGTGCGCCTTCGATCCGGACGGCCCGCATTGTGTGGCGGCGTGCCCCACCAAGGCGCTGACCGTCATGGGCGGCGCGGCCGATCGCGAGCTCGACGAGGCCAAGCGCCTGCGCTCAATCGAAAACGGTCCGGTCGTCGACGTTACCGCTGTGGCCCAGGGCCTGTCCGAGAAAGCAGAAGGGAGCGTAAACAATGGATAGCATGACGCTGCTTATCGCATCGCTTGCCGTCTCGTGCATCGGTGCGCTCGCCTCGGTTCTGCTGATCAAGGCCGATAACGCCGCCAAGACCGCCGGCTGCCTTATCGGCGCCATCGCCGCGGTGCTTTCGTTTGTGGCCGGTATCCAGGCCGTGCTGGGCGATGTCACATCGGTCGACACCATCGTGTTCTTCCCGTTTGCCCATTTCCAGCTGCTGCTCAATCAGCTGTCTGGCCTGTTCGTGGCGCTCATCTCGGTGCTCGCGTTTGCCGGCTCGATCTACGGTCTCAACTACTTTGATGAGTACCCGGGCAAAAAGGGCCGCGCCGGCTTCTTCTTCAACACCTTCGTGGCGTCCATGATGCTCGTCATCACCGCCGACAACGTGTTTTGGTTCCTGGTCGCCTTTGAGCTCATGTCGCTGACCTCGTACTTCCTGGTCGTGATCGAGGAGAACGAGAACTCCATCCATGGCGGTTGGCTCTACTTTGTGATCGCGCACGTGGGCTTTGTGCTCATCATGGCGAGCTTCCTCACCATGACCAACTTCGCCGGCGGCTCGTTTGCCTTTGCGGATTTCCGCGCTACGCAGTTTAGCCCCGCGGTCGCATCCGTGTGCTTTGTGCTCGCCTTCTTTGGCTTTGGCGCCAAGGCCGGTATCATCCCGCTGCACGGCTGGCTGCCCAAGGCACATCCCGAGGCGCCGTCCAACGTGTCGGCCCTCATGTCCGGCGGCATGATCAAGATCGGTATCTTCGGCATCCTCAAGGTTGGTCTCGACCTGCTCTCCGCCTCGGGCGTTCAGGTCTGGTGGGGCCTTATGGTCATGGTCTTCGGTGCGATCTCGTCGGTCCTCGGCGTGGCCTTCGCCCTGCAGGAGCATGACATCAAGCGCCTGCTGGCCTATCACTCCGTCGAGAACATCGGCATCATTCTGCTCGGCGTCGGCGCTTCCATGGCCGCCATGGCGCTCAACTCGGTCGGCATCGCCGTCCTGGCTCTGATGGCCGCCCTCTACCACACGTTTAACCACGCGATGTTTAAGGGCGAGCTGTTCTTGGGCGCCGGTGCGCTGCTGTACTCCACGGGTACGCGCAATATGGAGAAGATGGGCGGCCTGTTCCGTCGTATGCCGGCAACGGCCATCTGCTTCCTCGTTGGCGCGCTTGCCATCTCGGCTATCCCGCCCTTCAACGGCTTTGTGTCCGAGTGGTTTACCTACCAGTCGCTCTTTAACGCCGCCATGCAGGGCGACAAGGCCGTCATGATCGTAGCCGTGTTCGCTGCCGTCGCGCTTGCCGTTACCGGCGCGCTGGCTGTCACGTGCTTCGTCAAGGCCTATGGTGTTTCCTTTGCCTCCGCGCCCCGCTCCGAGGCCGCGGCCAATGCCAAGGAGGTTCCCGCCCCCATGGTGTTTGCGCAGGGCCTGCTCGCGGCCATCTGCGTCGTGCTGGGCATTGGCGCTCCCGTGATTGCGCCCGTGCTGGTCGATGTCGCCGCGTCCGTGCTGCATCCGTACGGTGGCGTGTTTGCCGCCGAGGGCATGGAGCTCATGAACCAATACTCCGGCGCTGCCACCTCCACGCCCGCGATCGCCATTGCGCTCGTGGTGCTCGTCGGCCTTGCCTGCGGTTATCGCAAGCTCAAGACCGTCGGCAAGGTGCAGAAGTCTCAGCCGTGGGCATGCGGTTATGCTCCCAACGAGCATATGCCCGTCGTGGCCACGACCTTTGCCTCCGAGGTGTCCTGGTTTATGCAGCCGCTCTACACGCTGCGCGACCGTTGCACGGCCGTCTGCTGGTCCATCGCGCACTTCTTCCAGAAGCTCACCGGTGTGGCTGAGGCTGTGGAGCCCGTACCCGACAAGGTTCTCGTCGATGCCCCGCATAAGGGCGTCGAGAAGCTCGCCGACCTCGCGACTAAGCTCGAGGGCGGCAACTACAGCATCTATATCTGCTACATCGTCGCGGCACTCGTGGTGTTCCTCGTGCTCGCCGTGCAAATGGGTTAAGGAGGGGAGAGCATGAACAACATCGTACTTGCCGTTCTGCAGGGCGTGGTCGTTATGGCCGTCGCGCCTTTCTTCTCCGGTCTCGGCCGCGTGATTCGCGCCAAGATGCACAACCGTCGCGGCCCCAGCATCATGCAGGACTACCGCGACCTGGCCAAGCTCTTTGCGCGCCCCGAGTCCCAGAGCGAGGACGCGAGCTTTGCGCTGCGCATTATGCCGCCGCTGTTCTTCGCCGTCGCCTTTATGCTCGCGATGGGCCTGCCGCTCTTTACGGCACAAAGCCCCATCCCGGTCTTTGGTGATGCCATCACCATCATGTACAGCCTGGCGCTCGCCCGCTTCTTCTTCGCCCTCTGCGGTGTGGATTCGTCCAACGCCTACGCCGGTATCGGCGG
>CAJJYO010000196.1 GCA_905197385.1 uncultured Collinsella sp. | reverse complement strand
AGCAGACAAAAAACAGGCCGCAGCCCATCGCTGCGGCCTGTTTGGAGTCCAAAAGAGGCGCTAAGCGCTGTAACCCATCGCCTGCAGAACAAACATGACGACCGTGAGCACCGTAATCACACCGATAGTCGCCCAAGTGAGCACATTCCACACGCGGCCGTTGCGGTTAGCGCCCATAATGTGACGGTCAGCGGCAATAACCACCTGGAACACCAGAACCACGGGCAGTAGCACGCCATTGATGACCTGCGAGGTCATCATAATCTGGAACAGATCGACGCCGGGCATAAGCACCAGCACGGCAGAGATACCGATGATGGCCGTAATGATGCCGCGATAGACCGGGGCCTCGTCCCAGCTGCGGTCGGCACCGCGCTCCCAGCCAAATGCCTCGCAGATAGCGCTCGACGTAACGCCCGGCAGCACGCAGGCAGCCAAGAAGCTCGCCGCGACCAGGCCCGAGGCAAACAGTACCGTGGACCACTGACCCGCAATAGGCTCCAACGCGCGGGCAGCATCGGCGGCATCGCTAATCTGAATACCCGCCGGGAACAACACCGTACCGGTCGTGATGATAATAAAGCCGGCAATGACATCGGCGGCAAGCGAGCCGCTCACGGTATCGATGCGCTGCAGCACGATATCGTCCTCGCCCGCGTTCTTATCGACCACGTTGTTCTGCGCCAAGAAAATCATCCACGGCGCGATGGTGGTACCGATCGTTGCGACCACGAGCGACACGTAGTTGGGATCATTTTGAATGTTAGGCACGACCAGGTCGACCGCGACCTCGCCCCAGTTGGGGCCGGCCATAAACGCGGCGACGACGTAGGTCACGAACACGCAGCTTACCAGCAGCAAAATCTTCTCGATGCGCTGGAAACTGCCCGACATGGTAAGCATCCACACCAGCAGCGCCACGAGCGGCACCGAGATGCTCGCCGGCACGCCAAACAGAGCAAGGCCACTCGCGATACCCGCGAACTCCGAGATGGTCACCGCCGTGTTGGCGATCAACAGCGCCGCCATGGCCAACACGCTCTTGCGCACGCCAAAGCGCTCGCGAATGAGCGACGCCAGGCCCTTACCCGTGACGCATCCGCAGCGCGCCGCGGTCTCCTGCGTCACGATAAGCAGCACGGTCATGACGGGAAGCATCCAGAGCATCTTGTAGCCATAGCTGGCGCCCGCGCTGGAATACGTTGCAATGCCGCCGGCGTCATTGCCCGAAAGCGCCGCCAGCAGACCGGGACCCATAGCGCCAAAGATGGCCGCGATGGTCAACTTTTGCTTGGTGCCCGACTTTTGCTTGGTATTTTGCACGCGACCACCTAACCAATGACCGACATGGTGAGCAGCACCGCAGCGGCGCAGTACGCCACGCACGAGATCATGACGGCAATAACGTTCATGGCGGTGCCCGACGTGTTGAGGTCATGCTCGTCACGCCAGAACAGCACCATCAGGTAAATCACGGCGCTCATGTTGCCAACCAGGCAAATGATGGCAGCGATATTAAAGCACCCGGTAAAGAGTTGCTCCTCAAACATGGGCGCATCGGGGAACGCAGCGGTGCGCACCAGCTGGGCGCACAGGTAGGTCACGAGTGACAGAATCAGGCCCATGCCCGTGCTCTGGAAGAAGAACCCCAGATACGGCTTGGGCTCGTCGTCGTGACCGTCATACTCCAGAAAGTAGTTCTTGACGAACGACACCATGCGCGAGGCCGCCAGCAGCACGAGCGGCATGGCGCACATGGGGAACACCACCAGATGCGCGGAGCCGAGCGCCGTCCCCAGCACCGTTGCCATGATGCACGAGGCAATGCCCCACACGACAACCCAGTACTGGCGATGCGCAAACCAGCTGAGCACGTTCGTCGAGTCGTCCGACGCGCTATCGCCCGAGCCGACACCGGCGATCTGCAGGTCCTCCTGATGCTCCTCGGCAATAACGTCCATGGCGTCGTCGAAGGTTACGATACCCAGGATATGACGGTTCTCGTCGCAGACAGGGATGGCAACCAGGTCGTACTTGGTCATCTCGTCCGTCACGTCTTCCTGGTCCTCATCGGGCGACACGTAGACCAGGTCGCGATAGGCGAGCTGGCCCAGCGTGGCGTCGCGATCGGCCACGATCAGCGTGCGCAGCGAAAGCACGCCGGTCAGCATGCCGCTCGGATCCTCGGTATAGACGTAGTAGACGCTTTCGAAGTCCTCGTCGAGCTCGCGAATCGCCTCGATGGCGTCACCGACCGTTGCCGTGGCGGGCAGGGAGACAAACTCCGAGGTCATGATGCGGCCGGCGGTGTTGTCCTCATACCCCAGCAGGTTACGAATCGCCTTCTCCTCCTTGACGCCCATCAGGCGCAGGAGCTTCTCGGCCTTCTCGTAATCGAGCTCGTCGATCAGGTCGGCTGCATCGTCCGGGTCCATCATGGCCAGCATCGACGATGCGTCCGTATCGGACAGACCCTCGAGCATCTCGGTCATAAGCTCGTCGTCATCGAACTCCGAGATGGCCTCGGCGGCCTGGGCAGTATCGAGCTGCGCAAACACCTGCGCACGCAGGCGCGGGTCGAGCTGCTCGATAATGTCGGCGATGTCGGCAGGGTGCAGCTCGCCGAGCGTCTTGTGCGACACCGAGAGTTGAATGTTCTTGGTCGAGCGGTCGAGCAGGTCCATGTAGGACCAAGCGATGATGTCCTCACTGAGCGGCTTGCCCAGGTGCTTCATAAAGCCTTCGACGATATGCTCGAGCGCGGGGCTGATGGCGCGTAGCAGACCGCGGGCACCGACCTCGGCGCCCAGCAGGCGCAGCTGATTTTCGCCCGACATGGAAAACTTGATGTCGTTGACGCGCACGACCTTCATGCCCTGCGTGTCGACAATCTGCTTGTTGAGCACGTCGCGGGCGAGCAGGAGTTCGGTCGGCTGCAGGTACGAAAAACGGATTTCGGTGGCCGACGTCTTAAGGTGTACACCCGTCTCGTCGATACGGTCGACCCATTTGCGCCAACTGATCATAAACGGCGTCTTGCCGGGACCGCGGAACGCGAGCGACGTCACGTGCGGAAAAACTTCGCCGGTAGCAATACCAAAATCGTTGACCACGCCGAGCTTTTCGCCGTCGACGTCCAAGACCGGCAATTTGAGCATCTCACTCAGATAATTCAATGGTGCTCCCCATCATTATTCCCCCGGACGCGGCCGCGCGTGCGGCGTCCGGGGGCTTCTGGATATGTATACGCATGCGCGGGCGGCACGCCGCTCGACGCTTACACCCCGTGCATGCGCAAAAAGCACCTGCATGGGGTCATCGACTGTATGGTCGAGGTTTGGATTTCACCTGTAACCTTTCTCTTGACCCTCATTAACCGCAGTAACTATAGCATCAGCATCGCCCTGCGGCATCGAATTTATGCGCTGCACATTGCAGGCATACCAAACGCTGACGCATCCGTGACATAGTCATTGGGTGTTCCTATAGTTTTGTCAACCGTCGGG
>CAJJYO010000195.1 GCA_905197385.1 uncultured Collinsella sp. | reverse complement strand
GGATGCCAAAGTTCCCAATGGTGGTACGTAAGGGAGCGGGCCCGGCCACTAATAACCTTTTGAACGACTCTGCTTGCAGCCGGAGTGAAAAAGGTTATTAGTGGCCGGGCCCGCGACCGCCGGGACACGTACCCCCAATTAACTGTTCTTCATGACAATCGAATCCACAACATCGGCCACATTCTCACAGCAGTCAGCGCAGTACTCCAGGAAGGCGTACACGTCACGCCAGGCGATGACCTCGAGCGGGTCCTTGCCGTTAACGTGCAGGTTGCGCATGGCGTTGATATAGAGCTCGTCGGCTTCGGACTCGATGGTGTTGATCTGGATGACGAGTTCGCGCAGGGTCTTGGACTTGCGGTAGTTGGGCAGCTCGACCATCAGGTCTTTCATGGCGCGGCAGGCGTCAGTCACCTTGTGGGCGATGACGATGGCGTCGGGATGGATGCTCTGGATGTTGGTGAAGTAGACGCGCTGCACGACGCCCTCGATACGGTCAAGCACAGTGTCGAGCGAGCAACTCATCAGGTCCAGATCCTCGCGCTCAAGCGGGGTGATAAAGGCAGTGAGCAGGGCATCCTCGAGCTCATGGTGCTTCTTGTCGGCCGCATGCTCAATCGCATGCATCTCCTCGAGCATGTCGTGGATATGCGCGGGATCAAAGTTCTCAAAAATCTTGATGAGCAACTCTGCGGCCTGGACGGCGAGGTCGGCGCAGGCAACGTAGTTGTCAAAGTAGAACGAATCGGGTTTCTTTGCCATGGGTGGGTCCTTTCGAGGCGAAGACGGGTGGGCGAAGTGTTGCGGTCCGGATGGACGTTCGGTTTGATTAGAGGAACATCATGAACAGCTTGGCCATGACAAAGCTGATGAGTCCGCAGGCGGGGAAGGTGAAGAACCAGGTGAACATCATGTCCTTGACCACGCCGAAGTTGATGGCCGAAAGGCGCTTGACGGCGCCGACGCCCATGATGGCGCAGGTTTTGATGTGCGTGGAGGACACGGGGATGCCGGTAAGGGTGGCAAGCAGCAAGTTCGCGGCGCCTGCGAGGTCGGCAGAGAAGCCCTGATACTTCTCGAGCTTGACCATGCTCTGGCCGACGGACTTGATGATGCGCTCGCCGCCCACGCTGGTGCCGATACCCATAGTGGCCGAGCACAGCAGCATAATCCAGATGGGGATGCCGGCATCGCCGATGCTCGTCTGGCCGTTGGCGAAGGCCACGCCTAAAAAGAGCACGCCGATGAACTTCTGTCCATCCTGCGCGCCGTGCATAAAGCTCATGGCCGCGGCGCTCGCGATCTGAGCGTATTTAAAGAAGACGTTGGCACGTCGCCTGTTGGCGGCGGCAAACAGAATCGAGACGAGTTTGCACAGGATCCAGCCCATGATAAAGCCCAGACCGATGGAGAGCGCCAGGCCGTAGATGACCTTCATCCATTCGTGGACGTTGACGCTGCTCGCGCCGCCGAGGGCGATAGCGGCACCGGTCAGGCCGGCGATAAGGCTGTGGCTTTGCGAGGTGGGGATACCAAAATGCGACGCTGTGGCGCCGTAGACGACGATGGAGAACAGTGCCGCGCACAGGCAGGCGAGCGCCATGGTGCTGTTTCCGCCAAAGTCGACGATATGCGAGATGGTGTTGGCGACGCTCGCGTTAAAGTGCGTCATGATGAGCACGCCGAGGAAGTTGAATGCGGCGCTCATGAGAATGGCGGCGCGGGCGGGCATGCAACGCGTAGTGACGCAGGTCGCGATGGCGTTGGGCGCGTCGGTCCATCCATTGACGAAGATGGCGCCCAACGCGAGGATCACGGTGACGGCAAGGACTGGGTTCGACACAATTTGGCCGAGGAAGGTTGAGAACGTTACGTCCATATATGGGCTTTCTCGAAGTTTGCAGACACGTTACAAAAACATGATAAATCGTATCACCTCCTGTGGGTTTCTTTACCGAGTTCTGATGGGAGAAGTGAACTTTTTGGCACTAAAATTGAATATTAGCCCTGTTGACCGCGGGTGTTCTTTTTGCTAACACGCCATGCGGACACGTGCGATTACTACGACACTCCAAAACCACAGTCTGTTCGCTTTACAACATGCAAACATGCGTTCGATAATAGGAGGCATGGAATATCGACAGACAGATGGCAAAACTCGACGCGTGCACAAGCAGTATGTGGACGTTGTGGCTCGCATCCTCGCGGGCGGACAAGTCGTGCCGGTTACCGTCTGCTGGGTCGACGGTCGCTGCTTTACGATTGACGAGATTGTCTCGACCACTGGGTTTGGCCTGACGGTCCACGGCATTCGTACGGCAACCTATAAGGTGCGTTTTGGCGGGCACGCGACCGAGTTGTATCTGGAGGACCAGACGCGCGAACGACCAGATGGCTCGCAGGCCCATCTGATACGTTGGTGGGTCTGGGCCTTTGATCGTACGCTCGAGGGCGAGCGCCGTGGGTAAGGACATATGGCATTCGGGTACAATGACAGGAATCTTGTCACCTACGGCGCTGTCGCGGCGCTTTTGAAAGGACGAAACTATGAACGATATCCAGGGCTATCAGAACGGCCCCATCGAGAGCGGCGCAAGCCGCGCCAAGGAGATGTCGCCGCGCGCGTACAATCTCACCATGTCTGCCCTGATCTTCTTGGGCTTTTGCGCCATGGGCGCCGGCGCCTACTTTACGAGCACCATGTCGTTTGCGCGCATGATGATGAGCGGCGCCGCCTTGCCGCTGGTCTTTGGCTCGTTTATTTTGACCATCGTCGGCATGGTCATGATGTCGGCCGCCGCCAGCAAGCAGTCCGTGGGCCTGTCCCTTGTGGGCTACGTAATCTTTGCGAGTGCCTTTGGCCTGACCGCGTCGTTTGGCCTTGCCAACTACGACCTGCCCACCATCAACACTGCCTTTATCGCCACGGCCGCCATCACCTTTGTCTTTGGCGCCTTGGGCGTGACGTTCCCCAAGTTTTTCCAGCGCGTGTATGGCATCGGTTTTGGCATTCTGCTCGCCACTATTCTGGTTGAGATCGTGCTGATGTTCATGGGCGTCTCGCAGACCATCACCGATCTGATCGTGATCGTGGTGTTCGCCGGCTTTATTGGCTACGACACTTATGTTGCCACGACGGTGCCGCCTACGCTGCCCAACGCCGTGCTTATGGCATCCAACCTGTTCGTGGACATCATCAACGTGTTCCTGCGCATTCTGAACATCCTTGGCCGTCGCGACTAGTGGCGAATTGCGGCGGTGCTTGCCGTGCGTGTAAATCGATGCGAAAGGCGGTCCTTCGGGGCCGTCTTTTTTGTACGCGGCGGGGTATCATGGATGGGAAAAGCCGATAGCGGCAGCGACAGGAAAGGTGGCCACGTATGGCAGACGTCGACAACAGGAACCGTAACCGCAGGTCCAACCGAGCGGGTCAGCCCAATCCCAAGCGCGAGGCCCGTGCCAAGGCCGCCGAGCGTCACGCGGCAACTGTGTCCGAAGCGTGCGCCAAGG